>JAURLQ010000048.1 GCA_030831125.1 Gammaproteobacteria bacterium | reverse complement strand
GCCCGTAACGGCAGCAACCGTGTAAATGCGCGTACAGTAACCATGACAGCAACTGGTGGTCGTCCAGGCCAGACTCTGGATGCCGACTCAAGCCAACGTCAGGGTAATTGATATGCGTTGCTTGACACTGACAGCCGTAACAATTGCGGTTCTTGGCAGTAGTCAGATTTTTGCCCAACACCGTGAATACAACGGCCCGATTGGACCGGCCCCTGTAAATGCAGAGGGCCGGATCATGCTTGGTGCCCCACCCGGAGAAACCAAGGGAGTCTGGACGCCACTTTTTGGTACCCGGGATCCGATAGCACCGGTAGAAAGCATTCCTTTCCAGTCCTGGTCAAAGTCACTTTACGATGCCAGGCAGTTACACGAACTCGAGCCCCATGCACGATGCAAGGCTTCCGGTTTGACCCGGCAGTTTCTCACACCATATGGTGTTGAATTCGTTGAGCTGACAGCTCAGAAGAAAATGCTGATATTCGATATTGGCGGACCACACACCTATCGCACAATCTACATGGACGGCAGGTCTCATCCGGTTGATCCTGAACCGAGCAACTACGGGCATTCAGTAGGCTGGTGGGAAGGTGATACTCTGGTAGTAGATTCCATCGGGTTCAACGAGGATTTCTGGTTTGAACGCCGTGGACTGCCCCATACTGAACAGTTGCATACCATAGAACGGATAACACGATTGCATGAAGGCGTTATCCAGTATCGCATTACCGTGGATGACCCCGGCGCCTATACCGCGCAATGGGAGGGTGGCATCAATCTGCAATACAACCCTGATCAGGTTCTTTTCGAGTATGTTTGCCAGCAGGCCAACTATGCCCATGAATTGATGGTGGGCCAGGAAAGTACGGAAGTGGACCGAAGCAGTTCAATCGTTCCATAGACATTCGAGACATTCGGAAAAGCAGTGCCTGGCACTGCTTTTTTTTGTTCATCGTTTTCCCGGGAATTCTGCTTCAGGGGTAATTTCAGCTCTCTCCTCGGGTTCTTGCTGAACAGAACCAGGCATAGGGGCGCATGCCAGTGCGCCGTTTTATATATTGCTGCCAGGGACAAACCCTTGGGACACCCGGTTCACGGCCAGTGGCACCTGGCCTAACAGGGTGAGCTCAGCTCACTCGCTCCCGCTCTTCGCCTGACTCACCCTGCTTCGGCCTGATAAATCCCGTTGAAGTGGGTGTCCCCATGATTTCTGATCAGGCAATGGGCGTCCTCTCAACTGCTCTCTGGGAAGACGCGTGCTTTGTCGAAGTAAATCAGGACTCGAGGAAACGGCTGGTCAGGCCACCGTAGGCATCAATTCTGCGATCGCGGAAGTAAGGCCATATGCGCCGCAAACGCTCTGTCTCTGAAAGATCGATATCGGCAACCAGTGTGCAGCTTGATTCAGTATCAGCTTCGGCAAGAAAATTTCCCTGTTGTCCGGCGATGAAGCTGCCTCCCCAGAATGTGATTCCGCTCCCCTGCCCTTCGGGATTTTCTTCATGTCCTGTGCGGTTTGCGACCAACACAGGAAGGTGATTCGCAACAGCATGTGAACGCTGAATAAGAGTCCAGGCTTGCTTCTGCTTCTGCTTCTCTTCTTCGGCATCCTGTGGATCCCAGCCAATGGCTGTTGGATACAGCAACAAGTCTGCACCGGCCATGGCCATCAATCTGGCACCTTCCGGATACCACTGATCCCAGCAAACCAGTACACCCAGTTTACCGACGCTTGTTCTGATTGGTGTAAATCCGCTACTGCCATCATTTCTGACTGCATCACCGGGAGTAAAATAGAACTTTTCGTAGAAGGCCGGATCATCAGGGATATGCATTTTCCGATAATAACCTGCCAGCGAGCCGTCCTTTTCAAACACGAGTGCAGTATTGTGGAATACACCGGGAGCACGTTTTTCAAAAATGCCGCCAACCAGTACGACTGCATGCTTTTTTGCCATGGCTGACAAACGCCGAGCTGTAGGACCATCAAGGGGTTCAGCAAGATCAAAAAGTGAAGGGTCTTCTGTCTGGCAGAAATAATGTGTGCCATGGAGTTCCTGCAGCAGGACAAGGGAAGGTGCATGTTCCTGGCAAACACCATCCAGCAGTCGCTCACTTTCAGCAAGACTGGCTGACTTGTCCGGCCAGGCCTTTTGCTGGATTATCGCTGCTCTCAGAACCGTTTCTGCCATCTCAGTCTGCCTTCCACTTCAGTGCTCCTGCAGGGAGCTGCATGGTAGCACAGTGAGGACCACCGAACTGCCGTATGAGATTCCCCCCGGGAACAGGGATCAGTTTTTTACCAGGAAAACATGACGCCAGGTCATTCAGTGCCCTGGCATCTTCGGGACACGCGAAAACCGGTACCAGCACACTGTCATTGACTATAAGGAAATTGACATAGCTTGCCGGCAATCTCTGACCGGTTTCGTCATAGTGGGGAGTCGGCATTTCTATTGGCTGGCACCTGTAAGGGCTGCCATCAGCCTGACGCAGGGCCAGAACTTGTGCCTCCATTTTTGAAAGCGACTCGTAGTGTTCGTCTTCCTTGCGGGAACATGCCAGATAGGCAATGGTGTCAGGGCTGCAGAACCGTACAAGATTATCGATATGACTGTCTGTGTCGTCGCCACTGAGACCGCCTTCTCCCAGCCAGAGTGCGCGATCCAGCCCGAGAAGGCCAAGTACATGGGCTTCCACTTTTTGGCGCTCAAAGGCAGTATTGCGGTTGCTTTCCATCAGACAGTGGATGGTGGTCAACAGACTCCCATTGCCGTCTGTTTCAATGCTGCCACCTTCAAGCTCATAATCTACTGATATCAGCGGGACCTGCCACAAGCTGGTCAACTGCCTGTTGACCGCATCATCCAGGCTGGCGTCGTACTTGTCTCCCCAGCCATTGAAACGAAAGTCCAGCAATTGCAGTTGTTCCCCGTCTCTGATGGAGACAGGGCCATAGTCCCTGCACCAGGTGTCGTTATACGGCACGATTACCAGTCTGGGTGCATGGACACAGCGGGCGTCCAGCATTGCCAATATCTGTTTCCTGTGGGCTTCATCCTGACACAGGATAAGCGGGACAGCTGCAGTGGAAATTGCCACTGCCAGCTCTGCATAGTCCCGCTGGATGTCCTGCAGCCATGGTCGCCAGTCAGTACTTTCATGTGGCCAGGCAAGCATGACTGCTTCCTGAATGGCCCATTCCGGCAACATGCCCTTGATTAATTTCATTGGATCAGCCCTTCACAAAATGCGCGCAAGCATAAGTCAATATCCAATGATGTCCAGTGTAAATTGAGGCCATACTGTACAACCCAGGAATACAAGGACATGAAGAACAATCTATCAGGGCAACAGTATTATGCTGCCTGTAGTTTTTCGATCAGCCAGATCCCTGTGTGCCTGTGCAGCATCTTCCAGACGGTAGCGGTGGTTTACATTGATATTGACAGTTCCATTGCGAACTACACGCATGAGTTCTCCTGCCACCTTGCGCAGTTGCTGTGGAGTTCTGACAAAGTCGAAGAGCGTAGGTCTGGTCATGTAAAGGGATCCTTTCTGGGCCAGCAACTGGGGGCTGAAAGGGGGAACCGGGCCTGATGCATTGCCATAGCTGACAAACAGTCCGAATGGACGGAGGCAATCGAGGGAATCCGGGAAAGTGCCTGCACCAACAGAATCGTAGACTACCGGTAGAAGTTCACCTTTGGTCAATTTCCTTGTCTCACTGACAAAATCCTTTCGGGTGTAGTCGATGGTATGAGTACAACCATTTGCTTTTGCAAGGCGGGCTTTGGCTGGAGAACTCACCGTTCCTATTACAGTGGCACCCAGCGCACTTGCCCACTGGCACATGATCAAACCCACACCACCGGCCGCAGCATGAACCAGAATTGTGTCTCCTTTTCTTACCCTGTAAACCTGTCGTAACAGGTATTGGACCGTCATGCCCTTGAGCATCATGGCAGCTGCAGTGTCAGTGCTTATGTCTGAAGGCACTTTGACAAGTCTGTCTGCAGAGACATTGACAAGGTTTGCATAGCCACCACGACCCGCAGTAGCGGCAGCAACACGTTGGCCCTTGTGAAAGCCTTGTACTCCCTTGCCCAGTGCTACAATTTCCCCACAGAACTCACCACCCGGAATGAATGGCAACTGCATGGGATAGAGTCCGGAACGCTGGTAGATATCGATGAAATTTACACCGGCAGCCAATATCCGGACCTGCGCTTCACCCTGACCGGGAGGGTCAGGATCAAATTCAGCCAGCTTGAGGACGTCAGGTCCACCGGTTTTGCGGACAAATAATGCCTTGGCCATGTTCACCTCTGAACAGTCTTTCAGACGGGAACAAGTTAACACAAAATGCGTCTACTCAGGATCAGGGCAAATCATTGCCAATATCAGGCAAAAAAGGCTATTTGAAGCGCTTACCGGGATGATCCCAGACTTTCCCTGATCATGCCGTACAGCTGGTCTTTCAGATGCAACCGTTCCTTTTTCTTTCTTTCAAGATATTCGTCAGCGGTATTCTCAACGCCATTCTCGATCCGATGTACTTCATGATCCACTTCATGATATTCATCGAAGAGTCTGGCAAAGTGATGATTGTTCATTTTCAGCTCATGAATCTGTTCCCTGTGCTCGGGAAATTCATGGATAAGATCGTGTTTTTCAATGCTCATTTCGAGTCCTCCTGAACCTGAAGGATATGCTTCCGGAGGGCTGGCCATCTTGATGAATATCAAGCTGTGTGGAAGTGTTTCTGCATGCAATTGGACCCTTCCCCATCTGGATGGATATAAGGGCAAAAAAAATCAGAGGCTTGCTTGATTGCTGATTCGAAAACTGCGTTCCAGCTCCGGTTTTGTATCGAGCCGATAATGATTACGTAATGGACCCTGACTTCTTCCTGCCAGACACCAACGCAGATACCCAG
The DNA here is from genome assembly GCA_030831125.1 of Gammaproteobacteria bacterium. GTDB lineage: Bacteria > Pseudomonadota > Gammaproteobacteria > Pseudomonadales > Pseudohongiellaceae > CAILUG01. Next base: position 12,751 of record JAURLQ010000048.1, on the reverse strand, counting down.
GCACTATCATCTTGTTGAAAAGCCAGACAACCAGCAGGCTTGCAATATAACCTCCCATGATCTTGGTAATGCTGGAATCAAGGTATGTCAATGTAATGATTATTGCGCTGGCCAGCCCCATCCCCAGCAATCCTTTTGTAATAGCACGAAGCACCAACCATCTGTAGGTACGCCCAATCAAAAAACCGAAAATGAAAATGGGAACAAACATGCCCCTGGCGCCAAAATCGATATAACTTTCGCCAATGTAACCGATACTTACTGATGTGGTACTGCCCCCACCAATAATGAAATAGCCTGTATATTGGGTAGTTCTTGACGAATCATCAATGACTTCCTTGTCAGGGAAAAATGCCCTGGGCATGAATGGCCGCTGGATTGCATCCAGCCATATTGCTCCATTGGCATGGGGCTCACTTTCAGGAACATACTGCAGTACCATGCCGAAAAAATCCACATAGGACAATCGCCGCAGAAAATCATCCAGCGCCCTGTCAAGGCTCTCTGCATCCTGTTCTGCAATCAACTGTGCCAGTTTGTTGTATCGGTCCTGCAAATCCACTTCTATAACCTGGGCCATGGAACCACCACTGGCATAATCGCGGTATTCGAATTTTATTGCTGTCCAGTAAATCGCCAGAATAAAAATAATGACTCCGAAAATTGAAAGGGTAACAACTTTGTCCGGTGTAAACCTGACACCTGCAGCCATGACCCCCATGAAGGTAAAAAAGAACACGGTTTTGAAGTCAGAAAAAAAGCCGCCAATACTGAGTAAAAATTCAAGCAGAAAGGCTATAACCCAGTAATTTCTCTTGACTACAGGCCTGAGAAAAGACGCATAAGTCAACATGAAAAAGAATGCCCACTTGAGGTACGCCAGTGCCAGCAATGGTTGAGAGAGTGGCGGCACAAATCTGATCATTACCAGCGCAACTTCAGCAACAAAAAAGGCAAGCAGATACCAGCTGAACCACTTGTATATTCCGACAGACAATGCAATTTTCTGACTTTCCCTGGCTACGACCTGTCGCCAGGGTCCAGTACCAAGCCTTATACCGATTGCAAGAACCAGCAAAGCAGCAAGTGAAAGCATGGAAGAAGTTTCAATATCCCCGCTAACATTGCTATAGGCCAGCCAGCTTTTCCCGGAAAAGGCAACCTGGAATACCTTGATGCTCGCCTGTACCCATTGATAGAAAAAAACAAACAGCAGGATAGGAGTTTCACCCGGACGCCAGAGCAGGTTCATTCCTGTTATGAAGACAAATCCGGCAAACAGTACAGCAACCGGCTCATTGGTAGCAAAGGCCAGAACCACGAAAGCAAGAGCGAGAAGCAGGGATTCATTGTAAAGTCCTGCTGTTTCACTTCTGTTTTTGTCTATGTCTGAAATCATCAAAATATGCCTTGATTACAGCCCATACCGGAAACGGACATCCTGCCTGAATGCCATACCTGCCGACAGTATATCTTCACATTTCCGGAATCCAGCATAAAATAATTACAGAGGCCATGTATGCAGATTGGCATCATTTGTTGTAAGTAACTCCCATGGCATCGCGTATGCCACCACCTGCCATGGCTCTGACTACATTTCTTGAACCCGTACCAACCATACCCTTGCTACAGGTCTGCAGGGAATTCACAGTAACAGCACAATAAATCTCGGGAGGGTCCCTGAACAGGCGAAATCCTCCACCATCAAAACCGAATGTGAAAATATTGCTTTCCGGTATGAACTCAAGGGTATATTCCCCACCGGTCAAATTTGAACTGTAGCGACCAACCCTTGCCTTCCAGGCATTGATTGCCGTGAAATCCTGGGGTGCAGGCAATTCAGTAAGCGTTACAGCAGCAACGCCCCGCCAGTACCAGAAAAACAGTTTCCTGCCATCAATATCAAGAATTTTCCCTTCCAGACTCTCGGACAGCTGTCTTACCTGGGACATTCGACCCAGGTTCAAAAAGCCGAGCAGTCTGATATCAACTCCGTAATAGCCTTCTTCTCTGGGAATCAAGGCAACATTGAGGAATGGCAGATAGGGTACTTCAAGTTTCAGCCCCTTACGACTTTCCTCGACAGTGAAAAGTCCTCCCGGTCCACTGTAGGTCCCCTTCAATCGGTCTGATTCCGTCTCTGCAAGACTGCTTTCCTTATGAGCCTGCCAGGGTTCTGGCAAGCCCTCCGGCTCCTGCTCTAACATCTTTTCCATAATCCTGTCTGTTGTATCTCTCAGTTTTACACTGCTCAATCGAGTATTGGTTGCCAGCAGAACTCCTAGTTCCTTTTTCGGATACAACAACAGATATGATCTCGCCACACCATCTGTAGATGCGTGAGAGGCTGTTCTTGTATTGTAGAAAGCTCCTCCCGTTACAGGTGAAACAAAAAATCCCAGCCCGATCTCGAAATTGGCGTCCTGCGGCAGTCCCTGATTCTGTACAGAGAAAATTTGCTGCAGGGACCCACTATCGAGAATCCTGTCTGCCTCAAGCAGGCCTTTCATGAACTGACCCATATCATCCAGTGTGGAAACCAATCCTGCCCCTGGCAAATCCCTGAATATCCTGTGCGCAACCGTTTCATCATTGATAAAGGCTGGTGAAATGCCGCTCACGGCCGAAGGATCGGCAACAAAAGTGGTCTGAGCCATTCCCAGAGGATCAAGGATGTTCGTTTTGATGTACTCCTGGTATGTCAACCCGGAGACTTTTTCGATCAGGGATCCGAGCAGGCTGTAGCCCAGATAGGAGTATTCATAGACAGTTCCCGGTTCTGCTACAAGGGCAATTTCATCGCTTCTTGAAACAAGGTTGTTCCAGGGCTGAGCCTGCAGATCAGGCTCATGAACTTCCATCCCGGAACCTAGTGCAAAATAGGCGGGCAAACCACTGTGATGAGTCATTAATTGCCGGATTGTAAAATCCTGCCAGGCAGGATTTTGCTTCCAGGGCATGAATTGGGGAAACCAGTTACTGAAAGGAAGATCCGGATCAACAAGCTCTCTGGCGACAAGTTGCATCACAGCCAGGGCTGTAAACGGCTGAGCCAGTTCATGCAGGGCATTTGGTGTGATGGGTGTCAGTGGCTCACTGCCGTCTTCAGAAATACTGCCATAGCTCCTGCTGGCCAGCTCCCCCTTGTAATAAACTGTAAAACCGGTGCCAACAAGTTCCTCTTCATCATGGAGTTGCAGCACAATGTCTTCAGCCAGATTTGCTACTTCTGCGATCCGGCTTTCTGCAGCAATACATACACCGGTACTTGCCCATAATGACAGAACAGCAGTACAAATCCTGAACAGGAATTTACCAGAGGTAGCCATTTTGAAGCTCGCTGCCATCAAAGTGAAATACTGCTGATTTGTGCGCTCATCATATCCTGTGTCCATGTGCTGGTATCAGAAAATAAAAGACCGGAACTGACATCTGTTGTGGAATTGCCGGGCAATGATCTTGCTGATGCACTTCTGCGGCTGATGCCACCATCCACGATGGCAGCGAAATCCACTCTCACTTCGTTCAGCGGCACAGAACTGCGATTGAATACCCTTGCGTATATCCTGCCATTGGCATCGGCATAAACCTGGACGTCAACATAGCTGGCCGGGTTGTCTGCAATATCAAGCCTGGTAAAAGCTGTTCTGGCTTCTTCACCCACCTGCCCCTTGGCTTGTGCGGCCTGGGCAAACCAGGACTTGGCTTCATCCCTGCTCCCCGCAGCAAGCGACAGTTTTCCCAATTCATTGGCTGCAATTGCTGTTGGCAGCAGCTGTGAACTGCGCTCCAGATCTCTCCTGGCTTCAGTTGTCTGGTTCAGGCGTGATTTCGCAACCCCACGGCCAAGATAGTAGTCAAAATAGTTGTCATCCAGGCCAAGCGCCTTGTCATAACTTCCTATGGCTTCACGATAACGTCGCTGGTAAACAAGAATATCTCCCTTCAGTCCATGGAATCTTGCTTCATCCGGTACCAGCCTGATTGCTTCTTCCAGGTTTCCCATGGCAATTTCCAGATCATCATCGTTGATGGCCTTTTCGGCCTCATCAAAATACTCATAGGCTTCCCTGGTTTCCAGAAGGTAAGCTATTGACTGACGATAGGGTTTCTCTCCGGTAACCAGATCCCTCCCCTCAAGTGCAGGCATCAGCTCATCTACAAGTGCCTGATTGTTGTTGACGCGCTCAATGGAAGGCGGATGGGAAGCAAAAAGGCCATCTATCCATCCCTGACTCCGACCTTCCGAGAGTCGCACAAAGGTCTGCTGCAGGGAAACAGCAGCATTCGGATCATAGCCGGCTCTTACCATGTACTGGATACCATAGTAATCAGATTCCCGCTCGGCATCGCGGCCATAGCGCTGGGAAATCAGCTGTGCGCCAAGCTGGGATGCACCCAGAATATAATCGGAAAATTCGTTGTCTCTTGTGGCAAAGGCACCTACGGCGAGAGCACCCTGCAACAGGGTTCCTCTGGTCATTGCCTGGGCGCCATGCCTGGCAGCCGCATGTACTATTTCATGTCCCAGCACTGCTGCCAGTTCGGCCTCGCTGTTGAGCTCAAGCAACAGTCCACGATTGACCGCAATTTTCCCACCCGGCAATGCCCAGGCATTCGGAACGCTGTTGTTGAGCACTACAAATTCGTAATCAAGCTGGCGATCACTGACTGCGGCCAATCTCTGGCCAACCTCGTTAACGTAAGCTGTCAGCTGCCGGTCAACCAGGAACTCTCCCCCCTGACTTTGTCTTGAAGGACCATACTGCTGGTTTCCAATGGCCCTTTCCTGGGCTTCTGTAACCAGCGACAGTTCGTTACGCCCTGTTACCGGGTTGACAGCACAACCTGACAACACAAGGACACTCAACAATATCAAAAGACGATTCATGGGCAATATCCGGTTTTTTGTCATGTACAATTCTAGACAGCTTGTCTGCTCCAAGGAACAGCCATAACCTGATGAAATCAGGTAATCTTCCCACCTTTTCAGCAATTCATCCTGTATTGGGGACCTCTTGTATGTTCCGGTATTTCCAAAGCCTGGCCCTGCTTTTCTTCACTATTCCAAACCTGAATGCCCAGCAACTGACCAATGGAGATGGACAACAGGCAATACTCACAGATCTGGATATCCAATTCATCCAGAGCAGAATTGACATGCTCGACCTGCAAACCTGCAGCCTTGATATGCTTGGCGAAAGTCCGAGGAACGACTACCGTGCCCTGCAGACTGCCCATGAGACGGGTATGTTGAATCTGGTAGTACAACCGGATGTCATGCGAACACAGGTTGTACTGATCTACTCCGGAGAAAATGGCAATCTGATCGAGTATACAGACTGCGACACAACTCCCCTTCTGCCAGTGCTGGCAATCATGGCTACTGCCATCGTTTCAGAAGAAAGTGAACCCAGACGCACACGACTCAATGTGCTGGCGCAGAATTCATATCTGACCAGCCATGAACCCAACCGTTTGCTGGCCCGAACCGACAGCGATGACGACAGTCGCTTTTATATGGATTTTGGACTGTCTTTCAAACATCCTGTGCTGCCTAGAGCTGAACTGATCAATAATGCCTATGACCAATTCACAAATCTGGCTGAAGATCTGATTCCCGGGAATGATGATTATTTCATGCAGATGTATTTTGCATTCAGCGGCAGGTTTTCCCAGTACATCGGTTCGCGCAATTCGGCGCCGGTTGTGGCACGGCGATTCAATCCTTCCTTGTTCTGGCGATTCTGGACCTCCGATGAGAGTTATCTCGATCTTGGTCTTGCCCATGAATCAAACGGACAGAGAATCAACAATGAGGAAAGTTTTCTCAGGGAACAACAAAGCTACCTTGATGACGGGGAACCTGCTTTCTATGCCAGGGACGGACTGAGCCGCGGCTGGGATTACAGTTTCCTTGCCTGGCAAAGCACCATTTCTTCAAGGTTGTCTTCGAGTCTGAATCTGCGCCATTACATGTCAGATGGTCCTTTGCAGGCCGGCAGCGAGGAATACAACGTCTGGGAAGATGGTGGCACAAGACTTCGCCCCAGACGCCAGTATGCAGGTGTGGAACTGGGACTCGAGTACCAATTTGACCGCAGCAGCTGTTCACTGGGCAACACTTACATCTGTCTGCAAAAAATTGCACTAACCCAGGAAACCGGATACTCCGCCATGTTTGAAAACAACACCACTACCCTGGAACTTACTACTGATTTTTTCGGACTGCCTGTGCAGTTATGGGGAAGAACCGGATACAACAGTGATCTGGTGGACTATTACAATTATTCAAACAGCTGGGGTATCGGCATCGAACTGATCAGCCGTTGAACCCTGTGGCATTTCAATGGTTCATTGACCCTGCGGAGCCATATTGGCAGCCACCAGCCAGACAGCAGCTATACCGGTAAAAAGCAACACAACACGATTGAACCAGTGTTGTGGTATCCATTCCAGAAATATCCTGCCGCCCAGCGCTCCTGCGTAGACCAGAGGTGCTGTCAATGCTATTGAAGCCATGTACTGCAAATGAAAAACATCCTGTCCGATGAAGATAGGCAATTTGGAAACGTTGACGAACAGGAAAAAAATGCTGCCGGTTCCTATGAAGGCCCGCTTGTCAAGATTCAGTACGAGAAAATAGATGCTGAGTATCGGTCCGGCGGCATTGCCGATTGTCGTCGCGATTCCGGCCCCGACCCCTGAAACAGACCTTGCAATACCCGGATGCTCCAGTGCCAGAGTTGTCAACTGTGGTCTGAACGGCTCCATCAGGACCAACAACAGCACAACCAGACCAATAGTCAGCCCGAGGTTACTGTTGTCCAGACTGTTCAACAGCAGCCCTCCGGCCCCTATACCAGCAAGTACAGGCAGAATCATCTTTTTCAGCTCCTGCCAATGCGCAAGGCGCCAGTAAAGTGACACTGCAACAGTGTCACCAACCAGCAGAAAACACAGGGTAATACCGAGCGCATCCCGAGGCGGGAAAACCAGGGCAACAGTAGCTGAAAGCAAAGCTCCCAGCGAGGGCATTCCACCCTTGATGAATCCGGTGAACAGCGCAATGAAGGCAAGGAACAGCAGGTATTGGGGTTCCAGCAACGACAAGAGTATTCCCCGGTTTGCGGCCCTGCCAACAGCAGGGCCGGTACCTGTTACTTGAGAATTTCCGGAATACAGCCAAAGGGCCTGATTTCCAGATCACTTGCCTCGTACTCTGCTTCTGCAAGCGGGAAATCCTGTGTAAAGAATTCCGGATCGTAATGTTCCATGCTCAGGTGAATACGATTGCTCCGGGCATCGAAACTGATTCTTTCCACAGTCCTCAAGGCATTGGAATGCAGCAGTGCCCGCATGGGCTGGCCATCCACTTCAACAAACTGGTTCAGAACACCCTGATTGAAACGATCAGTCTCCACTACCAGTGTGTCACCTTCCCAGTGCCCTCTGGAATAACCGAGTATGGATTCTGGTTCATTGGCAGGGGTTGCAGCTTCATTCATATGGACAATACGCTCAATATCCATCCATTCGTGCTGGATGATGATGTCGTCAGCTACCTGCCTGATCGCCATGGGTGTGCCCGGAGCAAACCAGCCCCGGCGAATGGCTACCGGCTCACAACGATATGTAGGGTCGTCAGTAAAAGGATTGTATTTTTCAATTTCCACTCTGGCAGCTTCAGTGATGAAAGCCATCATGTCCTGGGGACCGCTGGTAGGCCTGCCCGTGGGAACCAGCATCCAGGTACCAAACATGGAATCGCGCTGCGCAACCCGGGGAGCAGCCGGTGCATTACGCTGGCCGTTCACACTGAGCACCCTGCCATCCTCGAACTCGACAGAATCAAAAAAACACTGCAGAGGATCCCTGCGGTGCTGTGACCCCTTGATACGCACGACTGTGCCCGGCATCAGCATCTGCGGTGTAATTCCATTGCGGGTCAATTGGGTAACCCCGTGACTTTCACATTCCCATTCACTTGTTCGACCATCGGCATCCTGCACGGCTATATGCAGATAGGCATGTGGATTGCGCTGTTCGAATTCGGTAACAACCCCTGCTATGTCGACCGGTTTGCTGCTGTCAAAGTGCGGCGCAAAACTATGATGCGCCTGTACCTGCGCTGCAAGAAATATCAATACACAAACCGGACTAATGGACTTTTTCATCATCCCCTCCTCTTCTCATCCTGCCACAAACTGGAAAGGGCGATTAAAGAATCGCCCTTCCATGGATAAACTGCCTTTTTATTGTGGCTGGGCATTGGCATAGCGGCCCACATAGGCTGCCTTGCCGATTACCTTGCCCTGCAGTGCTGCTTCAAGATCAGCTCTGCTGGCACCTTCAGGCAGATCCAGATTGGCATTGAGTGCATAGAATTCAAATACGTAATGATGATAACGGTCGCGGAAAGGCGCACCCGAACCCATGTAACCTGGCTGGTTGCGAATATTGTTACCCTGCACACTTCCGGCCGGCAGACTGCCTTCGGCTATATCCGGTGACGGAATATTCCAGGCTATCCAGTGAGTAACATCCCCTGTTCCACCGCCCAGCGCAACTTCGATGTCATGGAATATGATGGCATAGCTCACGGTATTTTCAGGTGCCCCGGTAATGGTGAAATCCGGCTGCACATTATCCCCATGGGAGGTAAATCGAATGGGTATTATGCCGCCATCCTCAAATGCGTTGCTGCGAACCTGCATGTTGGGCAGCTGGAAACCCTGGGCCGAAGCCTGATTGAAGGAAACCATTGCTGCAATTAATGCGACGGTCATACAGAAGAACTTCTTCATTGATCACTCCTGGTGGGATCTCTGGTTTGTAATCTGGTCTTGTATTCATACCTGCAAGCTCAACAATAGTTGCAGGCTTGTTGCCTGTTTACACTTTTGAAAACACAAGTGTCGGGGGTATTTCCAACCGGAAAATATGCCCTTATTAATGTTTACAGGTTCCTGGCAGAGGCCAGATAGTACACCCAAAGGCTGCGAAATTCACCAGAGCAGGAACTGTATGGGATTCCCGCTCCGGCTATCGCCTCTTCAACACGCGTCCTTGCGGTAGAACTGCTTTTGGTGTCTATCTTCAGTTGGAAGATCTGAGTCGCAATGCCACCAGTTCGCCGGGATGACCGGTTTCTCCAACAGGCACAACAATATACTGCACACCATCAATGGCATAGGTCATTGGCAGACCTGTCTGTTTGGCCGGCAGCTCAATTTCAGAAATGATCTCACCTGTTTCCTTGTCATGGGCGCGGAACAAGCGACCACCACCGGTCTGACCACCGTAAAGGCCGGCACCTTCGCCAGCGAATAGCAGAGAGCTGGTTACCAGCAATCCTCCACGGTCGCCGGTACCGGTTCTTTCCTCGATGTTCACTCCCCTGAGCTGGGGATGATCCAGAATTTCTTCCGGTGTATCAGCGTTGGCCATCATCCATTTGTGCTCACCTGTGTTCATGTCTATGGCTGTTATCCTGCCATATGGCGGCTTGATCAGCGGCAGTCCGTATGGACCTTCCATAACTATGCCTCTTGAGGTCATGGCATAGTCGAAGCCATCTGAACGGGATTCACCCAACCCTACTTTCATTGGATGACTCGTGGAAGGGATATAAAGCATGTTGGTTTGGGGATCGAAGGCAACACCCTGCCAGTTCGCCCCCCCACCGAAACCGGGCATGAAAATGGTGCCGCCATTGGTTTCCGTGACCAGTGAGGGTGGTGTGAATACCGGGCCCCAGGTATAGCCTTCCAGAATCTTCAACGCTTCCTCCTTCAATTCCGGAGTGAAGTCGATGAGATCATCTTCAGTTATACCGAGTCTTTCGAAAGGCAGCGGCCTTGTTGGAATCGGCTGTGTGGGCGACAGCTGCTCTCCAGGTACGCCATTCTGGGGAACCGGTTGCTCAATAATCGGCCATACCGGTTCACCGGTCACCCGGTTGAAAGTATAGATCATGCCCTGTTTGGTCACCTGGATGGCTGCAGGAATGGATACTCCATCAACAACCAGATCTGCCAGTACAGGCGCTGTAGGTGGGTCATAGTCCCAAACGTCATGATGTACCAACTGGAAATGCCAGATTCTTTCACCAGTGCGGGCATCAAGTGCCACCAGACTCTGGGAAAAGAGATTGTCTCCGGGGCGATGACCGCCGTACATGTCACCAGTGGCAGCTTCCACCGGCACATAAACTATGCCCCGCTCAAGATCAGCACTCATTGTTGACCAGGAACCGGCTGCACCGGTGTATTCATTACTGTTGTTGCGCCAGGTTTCGGCACCGAATTCATTACCCTGGGGAATGGTATGGAATTTCCAGAGCATCTCGCCTGTGCGGACGTCATACCCACGAATGTTCCCGGCCGGCATCTGCTTGTCGCGTGGTGAACCACCTGATGGAAAAGTTGCACCCATGACAATGACATCACTCACTATCATGGGCGGGGTTGTATTGCCTGCAGGCAAGGTATCCAGATCCACTTCAAAACGGTCTTCAAGATCAATTCTGAGATCCACTATGCCGTTGTTGCCGAAAGTCGGGTCAGGTCTGCCGGTTTCGGGATCCAGAGAAATCAGCTGGTAACCGGGTGTAGTCAGAATCAGGCGGGTGGTATCGCCATCACGCCACATCGAAAGTCCGCGACCTGAATTGACCCTTGGTCCGCGCCTGTTTCCTTCATCAATTCTGTACATCCAGAGGTTTTCACCTGTTACCGGGTCAATTGCCACAACATCGCGGCGGCGACCGGCAGTGGTATAGAGCACGCCATCAACCATCAGCGGTGTAGATTGATAATTGAATTCGGGTTGGGGGCCATGGTTGACCGTATACCAGCGCCAGGCCACTTCCAGTTCGGCGACATTGTCCCGGTTGATGTAATCCAGGGGCGAATAGTGGGTGGAGCTTGCATCGGCATGATAGCCCAGCCATTCGGCATTGATCACCCGCTCAACCGGTCCGGCAGGTTGCAATGAAGTAATCTGCTGTGGCTCGGTAGGCTCCACCAGGGTAATACCCATCAAGTCGCTTACATTGGCCGACAGGGGGTCGGATCCACGTGGCAGACCATTTTCCAGCAGCATATATGCCACCAGAGATGCATACTGCTGGGTACTGAAGCCGTTCGGATTATTTACAGGCATCGTGCTGGCTGTGATCTGGAAAAGTACACCAAGGGGCTGGCCTGCCCATTTGTTCCAGAAGGCTGCACCGGTCAACGGGGGGCCGGCTTCGCCACCACGCAAGGTGGCGCCATGACATTCAATGCAGGACTGGTTATAAAGGCGTGCACCATCGGCAGCCTGCGATGAACTGTAGACTGGACTCATGGTGGTTTGCTGGGCTGAAACTGTTCCCATGGGCAAGATGGCAAGTGCGCATCCGGCAATGGCCGGAATCAAAGCAGAACGAAACATGGAAGTCCCCTTGTACGATTGACGATTATTATTATGGGTTGGGCTTAAGGCTACGCTGATCAAGTATGGTAACGAAAGTGCCTGATACTGCGTAAGCTGCCCGCATTAGTCAACGTCATGAATGTGGAAGTTCAGAGTAATCGGCAGACAAGGACTGTCTGTCTGGTTCTGGATGGCTTAACCGGCCCGGAAAAGGGGCTGGATCAGACGACGCCAGGACAGGGCCAAGCCTGTCCAGACCAGAAAAAGGGCTGCCAGGGAGGCGAGTCCTGCGATAGTCTGCCCCCAGAAGCCGAGAACTTCCCCGGTATGCAGAAATCTTGCAATTCCTCGCAATTGCTGGGTTCTGGGAGTATCGGCAAAACCTGTTACCGCAAGCACCTCACCTGAGCTTCTGTCCAGGGTAAGCGTGTGACGCTTGTGTGCCTGGGCACCGTTACCCTTGTCGATCTCGATCCTGAGCTCGTTAGCTTCCGCTTCAGGGAGGCTTATATTGAGCCTGTTCCATCCTTCACCGCTGTGCGCCAGTGCCGATTCAACCAGGCTTTGCAACGGCAGTGGATCTGCTTGCCACTGCTGAATTCCACTTCCAACAGTATCTTTCCGGGACAATTGTTGGCGGGCATCCACGGCTCTACCACCCGGTCCTGCCCCTTGTTGTGCAGCAATTTCAGCACCGAAAGCCCGATACATCAGGTTGGCTGCCCAGGGATAGGAAATTACTGCTCCTGTGTATACAACTGCGATCAGGGGAATCGCAGCCCATATGCCGAAAATATGGTGCCAGTGAAAATCCCTGCTTTTGCTGTGCGTGTAGGTGCCGCGGAACATCAGCCGCGCCTTGAAAAAGGTCCATTTCATGAATGCCGGCAACCACAGGTAAAGGCCGCTGAACACAAGAAACAGGAATACAAGGTTGCTCACACCGGTAATCTGACGCGCCAGTGCCCTGTTTTCACCCTGGATATTGAACCAGCGATGAAATCCGGTTACCACACTCAAGAAACGGGACAAAGCTGGCGATTCAGTTTCCATTGGCTGGGCTGTATATGGGTTGAGCGTTGCTCCACCGCGGCGACCGGCACGCATGGATACAGGTGCTCCTGGATGATTGGTCAGAACCAGGGTTGAGGGGGAAAAATCAGGATTATCAGTGCGCGCCTTGACCAGCAGCATTTCCAGCGGCAAGGCATTACCCTGCCTGTCTGGTTCGAGATAGTGCTTCTCGGCAACCCAGTTGTTGATCTGGCGCTCATACGTAAGCAATACGCCAGTAATCGACATCGTGAACACCACGATACCTGCAGCAATG
>JAURLQ010000047.1 GCA_030831125.1 Gammaproteobacteria bacterium | reverse complement strand
GTCAGGATCACATCAGAAATGGGGGCTGACAGGCATTGCTGTGCCACTTAGGCTGAAGGACATGAGTTTCACAGGCCGGGCAGCGACTGTCGCCAGCAGGGATGCTGGCGTCAAGCCTACACGGATGTATTTACGGCGTGTCGCAGCATGGCCTGTGGAATTCATGTCCAGTAATCGAACTTTCAGGCTACGTTCCTTCAGAAACCTGGTTATGAATCCGGAATCGAATCAAGGGGTCAGAGTACTTGATTCTTCCAATTTGATTGCTGGTACAAATTCACGAAAGCAGAATCAAGTACTCTGACCCCTTGATTCCCTATTCTGTACCTCCCCAACCGACCTGTTCGTACTGTACCAGTGCAGGATCCACCGGTACTGGTTGCACGTTTGAATAGAGCCGGAAGAAATCATCAATTTCACGGAACACTTCCAGCGATACATCCGGACGCAGGGTTCTTTCCTCGTTGTCGTAAAAGGCAAAGGAATGCAACTCACCGGGATAGGTCAGCACTTCATAGTTCAAATGCAGTGCTTCCACGGCGGGCAGTAACACATCGCGGTTGAAATCGTTGATGTTGCGGGTCTGGTCGCCCCGTACATGCAGCACCGGGACCGTGACCTTTTCCAGCTTGCTGGTGTTCGCTGCTGCTGAGGGATCGCGTGCAGAAATGCCGACGAATGGAAAGGAGAAAGGTTCTTCCACCATGATGGCAGCCACTTCATCAGCCCTTGTGGCTGCCACCTCCAATGTCAGATATCCGCCCACACTGGTGCCACGTACAAATACACTGCTGGCATCAACATAGGGCAGGGTCTGCACATAATCGAAGATGGCCACGGCATCTTTCACAGGAGCGGGCTCCTGTCCGAAAGGCAGATTGAGGTCCAGATCACGCCGGGTAATGGCCACCACCACGTAGCCTGCAGCAAGAAAACGGGTGGCATGGGTATGCACGGCATAGTCGCGCAGGGTTGTGGTATCCCAGCGGGGCGCACCACCATGCACCAGAATCACGGCCGGGAAAGGGCCACTGCCGGGCGGTTTGCGCAAAAAAGCCTCACCGGCAAAGCCGTCGGAGGCAACAGGGCTAATCAACTCAACCGGGATGGCATCGTCTGTGATTACAGGACGGAGTATCTGTGCCTGCAGTGTGGCCGTGCAGAGCAGGGACATACAGAACAGGGCTATGCAGGTAAAAATCTGGCGTGGATTCATCATTTCTCACTCCGGAGCTAAAGCCCGGGTTGTGGTTTCTGGTACCAAGTATAGCCGGGTAGCTGAACGAAGTGTCAGCCCGCTATTCATGGAAAGTTCCTGTGGAGCCGAAGATAAATCAGTGTGTATTTGTGCTGAATCAAATCAAAGTGTGTAGTGCACAGTATTTACCAAATTACTGATTAGGCTGGCTTTCATCCAAGAAGGGGGATAGTCCATGTTGCTAAACAAATTAGTCCTGGCATGTGTGGTGTCGGCCGCTTTGCTGGTGTCTTTACCTGTTTTTTCCCAGAGTGAGCTGAGTACCGCCATCATGAATGGCGATGAAGATCTTGTACGCACCTTGCTGCGTCGTGAACTGGATGTAAACCAGCCCGACCGCGATGGTTCATTACCCCTGCAATGGGCCGTGTATTACGAAAATGAGGCTATTGCAAAACAGATACTTGATGCCGGTGCCAACCCTGATGCGACCAATCGTGAAGGCATTAGCCCTCTCATCCTTGCCGTGCAGAACGGCAATTCCGCGATCACCGGATTGCTGCTGGATGCCGGTGCTTCCGTAAACAAGACCATGAGCAATGGTGAAACACCGCTTATGATGGCGGCGCGTACCGGTGATCTGGCAACACTGCAGGTGCTGCTGGATAACGGTGCTGATATTGACGCTGTGGAGAACCTGCGGGGTACCAATGCGCTGATGTGGGCGGCAGCCAACAGAAATGCAGATGCAGTGCGCTTGCTGTTGGCCAATGGGGCACAGATTGCGGCCACATCGGGAACAACACGCCCGGGACGCAATCCCTATCTCGCGCCAACTGCGCGGGATCGTATTCGTGAAGCCTTTGATAACCGGGGTTTCGGCAGAATCAGTGATGATGCCGTGGATGTAAACGATGGTTCGCCACGTTCACGCGAAGAAGTGCTGGCACGAATTCCGGAAAACCTGCTGGAAGACTTTGTTCGTGAACAGGAAAATCCTGTACAACCATCACCGCGCAAACAGTGGGGCGGCCTGGCAGCACTGCATTTTGCCGTGCGTGAAAATGATCTGGAAAGCGTAAAGGTGTTGGTGGAAGCCGGTGCTGATGTAAACCAGATTAGTGAATACGGGTGGTCACCCTTGCTGACCGCCACACAGAACAGGTTCTATCAGATTGGCATGTATCTCCTCGAAAACGGAGCCGATCCGAATATTGCCAACGAAGGGGGATGGAATCCGCTGTACATTGCTACCGACAACCGCAACATTGAAGGTGGCGACTATCCAACCCGCAAGCCCGACATGGACCATCTGGACTTTATCAGGGCGCTGCTGGAAGCCGGGGCTGATCCCAACCTGCGCATGAACTCAAGCACTGAAACCCGCACCATCTTTACCCATCAGTGGTTGCGTGAAGAAGGCGCTACACCATTTCTGCGTGCTGCGCAGTCCAGCGATCTTGATTTGATGAAACTGCTGCTGGAATACGGCGCCGACCCGAATATCAAAACTACAGATGGTGTTACTCCCCTGATGGTGGCATCGGGTATTGCCTGGGTGCAGGGTGTTACTTTCGAATGGTCTGAAGAAGCCAATCTTGAAACCATTCGTCTGCTCCTTGAGCTCGGTAACCAGGTAAACGACCAGGACATCGAGGACGGGCGCACAGCGCTGATGGGCGCAGCACACAAGGGCAGAACCGAAGTGGCCAGAATGCTGATTGATGCTGGTGCTGATCCCGGAATTCGCGACTATGGCAGCCGCGATTCCCTGCATCGATTGCTGGGAGCCACGTGGCAGGCCATTGATTATGCCGATGGACTGGTACGGGTTGGCGTGCAGTCTGCAGAAGTCCATCCCGAAACTGCTGCCTATATCCGCGAAGTGATGGTGGCTCGGGGCATGGAAGTGCCACCTGAAAACCGGACACTGGATTCCATCTGTGTAGTGGATATCTGCAAATAAAAGGGGGCATAGCAGTACCGATTAACAATCGCAGGATTCATGATCAGGTTTATGAAGGAACGTAGCCTGAAAATTCGATGAATGGGCATGAGTTCCACATTCCATGCTGCGACACGTCGTAAATACATCCGTGTAGGCTTGACGCCAGCCCGCAAGCGGGTCCAGCCACCCGCAAGGCGGGTGTCGTTCCACAATGCTGCAAGCTGCGCTTGCAATGCGCCTTGTTCCACCCCTGCTGGCGACAGTCGCTGCACGGTCTGTGAAACTCATGCCCACCAGTCCGAGAGGGTTACCTTTGATTTCGGGCTTGCAGCATGATTCTGTGAACAATCGTCATATTCGGTGCAAGTAAACCACCGATCATTCCCTTTTCCACTTCAGGCTGGGTATTATCTGCCGCTCTGCTATCCGGCTTGTTTCAACAATAAGAAAAAGGAGAAAAACATGCTAAACAACATGAATCCACGCTTACTGGGCTTGCTTGCTGCAGGTCTGATGTCAGTGTTTTCCACTGTCACTCTGGCCCAGAATGTAGTTACCAGCACAGGCCCCGATTCCCCGCTGACACTATCTGTCTACACTTCCGATGCCTACGGCTATGCGGTCACTTCAACCGTGGTCTATGGTGAACGGGAAGCCATGTTGATTGACCCGCAGTTTCTCAAAACCCCGGCCAACGAAGTGGTGGAGCTGATCAGGTCCACTGGCACGGAACTGACCACCATCTACAGTACCCATGCCCACCCGGATCATTTCCTCGGGGTGGCTGCCATTCTGGAAGCCTTCCCTGATGCCCGCTATGTGGCGCTGCCTGAAGTAAGAGAGCGCATGATTACTTCATGGCCCGGTCGCCGTAATTTCTGGTATCCCACCTATGGTGATGAACTGCCGGGCGAGGAGCCCATTCTGCCCGAGGCACTGAGCGAACCAAAGATGATGCTGGAAGGCCATGAGTTCCTCATTACGGGTGAACAGATCGGGCTTGATGGCGCAGGAAATTCCTTTGTCTGGATTCCTGCCATCAAGGCAGCAGTAACCGGCGACATCATTTTCAATTCCCATCTGCGTCCACCGGCCGATACTGCTCCACTGTATGAAACACTCGACAGGATTGCAGCACTGGGGCCTGAAATCGTAGTGGCCGGCCATCAGGCCAGAGGCACTGCCAACGATCCACAGGTACTGAATTTCATCCGTGAATATATCGGTGCCTTCAGAATGGCGCGCCAGACATCTCCCACCTGGGAAGAGCTGGCTGCCAAAATGAAAGTGATGTATCCCGGCCTCGGCAGGGAAGATGCTCTGGAGCAGGCAGCACAGCGTGCCTATGAATAGTTGAATGAGCTGAAATGAAAAAGCCCCGCAATTGCGGGGCTTTTTATTTGGCACAGAACCATGTCATGACACCCACACTGCAAAGGTTTACAAGGCCAAAGCAGGGTGAGTCAGGCGAAGAGCGGGAGCGAGTGAGTTGAGCTCACCCTGGTAGGCCGGCTGCCACTTGATCATATGTGGGTGTCTGTCAATTATCACTATCCGGAGTAAGTGTCTCAGTTTGAAAAATGACCATCAAATTTGGCTGGATTGCAGTAATAGTTTTCGCGACACGCCGTGAACCCATCCATGGGGGCTCGACTGCGGCTCCCTGCCGCAGACGGTCGCTCAAGCTATTACTGCAATCCAGCCTCAGCAAGAATCTCCCATAATTCAAACTGAGACACTACCTCCGGATGATTTTATTGCAACGGAATGAAGGCCAGCGCGTCATTCGGGTTCATCGGAATGACCAGCTGTTTCTGTACCGAGTCGTAGCACATGGAAGCGGCGCTCGGAATTCCCGAGGCAATCACTTCAGCTGGCTGGCCGGGGCGGATGCGTGAAACACTGCCAAAACGCACACTACTCACATACTTGGTGCCATCTTCAGCTATCACCAGTCCATCGTTACCGCCTTCCACGGCATGTTCCGTCAGGATCAGATCGCCTGAGGGATTGAAGGTCAGCACATCATTGGTGGCGATGTTCACAACCACCACGTTGCCATCCAGATCGATTGCCACGCCATTGGGGGTGCTCAGGGGAGAGCCATCTACGAACACTGAAACATCACCATCGGCTGTTACCTTGTAGATGCGCTCGGGCGGGCGTGTGTTGGAGATGTAGGCTGTGCCGTCTTCGGTGACACCAATGCCGTTGAGAAAAGAGGCGCCGGTAACTTCAAATGCATTCAGCGGGCGACCGGTAGCCAGATCAAAGGAGCGCAGCATGATGCCGTCTACGGTATACAGCACGCCATTGCTGATAGCGCTGCCCAGTGGATGGTGAAGGGTCAGACCATCGCGGGTAGCACCTATCCACTTGGCAGTGTGGACGCTGCCATCGGGATTGATCAGGGATACATAGCCGTCGTTTTCCTGCAGTTCATTGCCGATACCGGCGTTCATGGCCAGTATCAGGTTGCGTTGCGGGTCGAAGGTGCAGCTTTCGGCAAAACGGAAGCTGCCATACACCTTGACGTTGGAAGACATGGGTGTGGCCACACCGGATTCGTTTATGGTGCCCAGCGGACCACCTGCCTGGAAGCTGCCTTCTGCGGCAAAACCGTATGAGCAGGTGGTGAGTGCTGCAATGGTTGTGAGTGTTTTCAGTTTGTTGAACATGGATTACATCCTTGGTTGGAAAGTTTGCCTGGTTGAACGCAGACCGGGATTTATATACTGTGCTTTCGCCTGCAATCAACCTTCTTTGTGAAACAAGGGTTCAAACTTGCCCATATAGAGGCTAGTCTGAACGCCCTTTTGACACCAGTGCAACATGAAGTGAACAATCCGGATACTCCTGTTTCCACCACCGTTGTCGTGCAATCGTGCAGTGCTGTCCAGCAGGATGGCTGGATCGGCAGCTGCATGGATTCCGTAAAGCAATGGAGTGACAGCCAGGGCTTTGATTACCGGTTTTTCGGCGATGAAATATTCAAGCTGGTTCCGGACTGGTACAGGGAAAAAATTGGCAGCAAAAAGCCGATTGCTACCGATTATGCCCGATTGATACTGATGCAAAAGGCGCTGGAAAAGGGCTATGAGCAGGTAATCTGGCTGGATGCCGATGTGCTGGTTTTTGACCAGAGTCTTGAGCTGGAATTTGAGGGCAGCTGCGCCTTTGGGCAGGAGGTCTGGGTGCAGGCGGTGGATGAAACCTTTGCTGCCAGACGTAACGTGCATAATGCGGTGTGTGTGTTCCGCAAGGGGTGTCCGGTGCTCCCGTTTCTTGTCTACACTGTTGAGTCCATTATCAGGCGGATAGATCCGCAGCATATTGCCCCCCAGATTGCAGGTCCCAAGCTGCTGACAGCTCTTCATTCCATCTGTGGTTTTTCACTGCTTCCCCAAGTGGGTGCACTGAGCCCTGATGTGGTGGCTGATATGTGCGAGGGGGGCGGGCCTGCGTTGAATCTTCTGAGGCGCAAATCAGAGATCAAACCCAAAGCCGTGAACCTATGTGCCTCACTGATCCGTCCACAAGAGGCGGAAAAGGTCATTGAAATACTCCTGGGGTCGGTTTCATGACCGGGGTTTTGCTGGTAGCGGTCTGGTTTGAATTTCAGTAGGTGTTTGGTAAGCGACTTGGCACTAGTGGGTCTGAGACCGTCTGCGGCAGGGGTGGAGCAATGCGTAGTGCAAGCGAAGCTTGCTGCATTGTGGAACGACACCCGCCTCAGCGGGTGGCTGGACCAGCTTGCTGGCCGCAGTCGAGCCCCCACGGATGGGTTCACGGCGTGTCGAAGAAACAATAGTGTCAAGTCGCTCCACTAACGGGATAGAAGAAATTCAAACCAGACCACTAGCGTTTTGCCATGAAATTTGACAATGGCCAAATCGTTTGCCATCGCCCCTACACGTGGTGTTTGTGAGGGGTTATCATGCCCGGGTCGCATAACAACACAGGCAAGAGGGGATCATCATGGCTGGCATAACTCTGGAAAACATTACCGATGCCGTAATCAATCACGGAGACGGGGGGCTTACCAACCCGCGTCTGCATGAAATCTATTCCAGCCTTGTCAGGCATCTGCATGCATTTCAGCGTGAAGTGAATCTGACCACTGAAGAACTGGAAGTCGGACGTCAGTTCCTGTTCAAACTGGCACAGCCCAACCAGGATTTCCCGATGGGCGAAATTCACCTGATGAGCGACTGCCTTGGCATTTCCGAGTTGTGCATCCTGCTCGAGGATGCAGGACGGGAAGCCAGCGGCACCACTGAAATGAATGTTGAAGGTCCGTTGTTCATCCCGGGCCTGCCTGAGCGCAAACATGGGGAAGTGATGGGGGTCGTGGAAGACAATGACCGTATCCTCTTCATGAAGAACAGGGTGGTGGACAAGAATGGCAAACCGCTTGCCAATGCGGTAGTGGATGTATGGCAGCCCAATGGCGAGGGATATTACTTCGTGCAGCGTGAACATTTGCCCGAGTGGAATTTCTATGGCCGTTACCGCACTGATGCAAACGGTGAGGTGGATTTCCAGACTGTGGTACCGGGCGACTATCCGGTGCCAACCTCTGGTCCTACCGGTACCATGCTCACACAGCTGGGGCGCCATGGTTACCGTGCCTGTCACATCCATTACATCATCAGGGCTGAAGGGCATGACGATTTCACCACGATGATGTATTTCAACCATTCTCCCTATGTGGATTCGGACACCATCTTCTCGGTGAAGGATTTCAGGGTGGATATAGAAGAGCACAATGACGCGGCAGAAATTGCAGCCAAAGGCACAGGCAAGCCCTTCTATACCCTTGAATACACCTTTGTCGTTCCCTGATTGACCCTGTCTGGATGGGCCTGTCTACCCGGGCCCATGCAGATTCAATTATCACTGTACGGAACATGTAATGCCGACGGCACTCTTCTACAAAGCGTCCTGGGAGCGTCTTCAGGATCAGATCAGCAGTATTGCACCAGATCTCGTTATTGCTCTGGTGGATGAAGAGGGAAAGATCACGCTCAATGGTGAAGCTACTACCATGGAAGCCCTGCAGCCTGAATGGTTCTGGATTCATTCGGAAATGTTCTTTGCTCGTAAACTCAAACCCTATTTTGAGCTGATGCTGGCGTGCCCCTCCATTCGCTGGTTGCATACCATCAATACCGGACTGGACGGCTTGCCGTATCTGGATCTGCTCGAAAGAGGAGTGTTGTTGTCAAACAATCATGCACAGGCAGTAGCCATAGCCGAATATGTGCTGGGGCAGGTGCTGGCGCATTACCAGGACCCGGTAGAGTTTCGGCAAAACCAGTTGCAGGGCATATGGAAGCCGCGTGGCTTCAGGGAAATATCGGGAACAAACTGGTTGATAGTCGGTTTTGGTGAAATAGGCAAAGGTATTGCAAGAAGGGTAAAGGCCTTTGATGCCACTGTGACTGCAGTCAGAAGAAAATCTGATGGTGAGGGGCTGGCTGATACAGTAGTGCAGCAGGACAGGCTGGTTGAAGTGTTGCCGCAGGCTGACGTGGTGGTGCTGGCCTGTGCTTCCAATGCAGGTACTCACAATCTGGTGGATGCCGGATTTCTTGCGGCGATGAAAGACAAGGCTGTACTGGTGAATATTGCCAGGGGGGATCTGGTTGTTGAGGATGCCCTGCGGGCTGCGCTTGATGCCGGTAAACCGGAAATGGCGATTCTGGATGTATTCAATCAGGAGCCACCAGCGCCACAAAGCTGGGTCTGGCAGCATCCTGCTGTAATGCTTACACCTCATTGTTCCAATGGTGGCAGTGGCATGCGTGCACGCAGTGATGAAAATTTTCTGGAAAACCTGGCCCGTATGACGCGAGGTGATGCCTTGCAAAATCAGGTGGGTCGTCAGGACATTCTCTGATCAGGCAAAGTGGTTCAGAAATCAGGTAAGAACATGCACACGATAGTCAAAACCAGCGTTCTCGATTCAGAAATGGAAGTGTTCGTGTTCACCCCGGAAGGTGAAGGCCCGTTTCCGGGCATCCTGCTTGCCCAGCATATTCCAATGGGGCATACCGGCCTTGAGAATGATCCGTTTACACTGGCCACAGCCCAACGTTTGGCTGACAACGGTTACATTGTGGCTGTGCCTTTCATTTTTCACTGGTGGCCAAAAAGCGATCCCATGGACAGGAAGAAGGAAGAGAGTCGTGATGACTGGATGGTAGAAGACATGAAGGCAGGGCTGACGGTACTGAAAGCGCAGTCAGCAGTGAATACTTCAAGACTTGCCGTGGTGGGCCATTGCTGGGGTGGGCGTGTTGCATGGCTCACAGCCTGTCACATCCATGAATTTGCGTGTATGGCGACTTTTTACGGGGGCAATATCAAAAAGGCGCTAGGTGCCGGTAATGTTCCACCACTGCAGCTGGCTTTGCATATTACCTGCCCTGTTATCGGCTTCTATGGCAACAACGATATAAATCCGTCACCGGAAGATGTGGATGAGTACAGTACTGCGCTTTCCGAGGCAGGAGTGCCACATGAGTTCCACCAGTACGATGACGCCGGACATGCCTTCCAGAATTTTCCGATGTCTGAGCGCTATGTGGAAGCTGCCAGCGAGGATGCCTGGGACAAGTTGCTGGATTTTCTGGCAGAAAATCTCCGCGTGTAGGTGCGCATGCCAGTGCGCCCATTGGATGTATCCGGGCTCATTGAGATCGGAGAGATTCGTAACTGGTTACCTGCACTTGATTCGTGACATTGACCGCTCGGTCAGTGAGGCCTATTATCGAAGCCATTACAGTGATTGCATGATTTCATGGGTACTGCAGCCGTCAAAACCATAACGCCGGGTAAACGAGAGCAGCAAAAGGAAGCTCGTCGTATTGCCATTATTGATGCTGCACTCGAAGAGTTCACCGCCCTGGGTTTTACTGCCACAAAGCTGGATGATGTTGCCGTAAGGGCAGGCATCGGCAAAGGCACCATATATCTTTATTTCGACAGCAAGGAAAGCCTGTTTGAAGAAGTGGTTCGCCGCAACCTCTTTCCTGGTCGTGATCTTGCAATGAAAAATTTTGACGAGTTTGAAGGTACAGCTTCAGAACAGCTGTCCTATCATTTCCGAAACATGTATGCCTTCATGCAGAACGAGAAGATAGCACCACTGTGTGCCATGGTCATGGGTGAGGCAATACGCTTCCCGGAACTGTCACGTTTTTTCTACAACGAAATGATCAGCAAATCCAAACCTATCATCAGGGGTATTATCCAGCGGGGCATCAAAAGCGGTGAATTCAGGCCAACGGCAGAAAAGGTATACAACCAGATGCTTATTGCACCAGTGATGATTGGTTCACTATGGAATCTCCAGTTTGGTGAAATGGAGCTGGTCGATATGCAGAATTATGCTGAAGAACATATCGATTTCATGCTCCGTGCCCTGAAGTCTGAACCGTCTGACATATAATCCCCTCTTGTTTTCAGTCCGGGCTGATCCAGCAGCATAATCAATGAAACTCACTATTGCAGTTGTTGCCATTGTGGTCATGACAATGCTTGTCATGCACAGAACACCGGCCGCAAATTCCGGCCTGGTGCCGCAATTGTTGGCTACCGTGGGCAACCCGGAAATCAGTGAGATGAGTGGAATGGTCCGCAGCAAGCGGCGTGACAACCTGTTCTGGGTGCATAACGACAGTGGCGACAGCCCCAGAATTTTTGCACTGGACGCACAGGGCCTGAATATCATTCCGACGTTTTCGCGCTTTTCCTTCTATGGGGAAGAGCCCGAGGAAGGAAAAAGCCTGTGGCAGGGTTTCCCTGTAATGTTTGCTGAAGCTGAAGACTGGGAAGACATTGCCGCAGACGAGCAGTATCTGTACATCGCTGATGTCGGCAACAACGGCAATTCGAGAAAAGATCTGGCAATCTATGCTGTCAGCGAGATTGATCCCACAGCGTCTACCCGTTCGGCTGTAATCCAGAAATATCCTGTGTTCTATCCTGAGCAGGAGTCCTTTCCTCCCGAAAACTGGCATTACGACAGTGAAAGTATTTTTACATGGCAGGGCAATGTATACCTGATAACCAAACACCGCGAAGGCAGAGGGAATGTCTGGCAGCCGGGGGCCAATCTGTATCGACTTGACAGCCGTTTTACGGAGCAGCCCAATGCACTTGCCCTGATAGACCACAACCCATTGGTAACAGCAGCAACAGGCGCGGATATTTCTCCGGACGGTACCATGCTAGCAGTGATTTCTTACAGTGCGCTGTGGATATTCAATGCGCCACAGCAGGGTGACAGCTGGCTTTCATCGCCAGCCACAAGTTACGCCCTGAATACAGATATATTACGGCAGGCAGAAGCAGTAGCCTGGACGGATGACAATACCTTGCTGGTTACCAATGAACAGGGTGATATCTTCCGTATTCTCTTGAACAACGACCTGGGCCTGATTCATCCTTGAAAACCCTGCGAGAGATATCACAGGCATATGCCTTGCGCGAGGCGCTCTGGAAACAGCAGCTTTCATTGCACTGTGCCCAGGTGGAAGAAGTCATGGTGGCCAACCAGTTGCCTGTCACCATGAAGATGCGGGTCAAGACACTGGAAAGCCTGAGTGAAAAAATCGGCTTTCTGACCCGCAACAAGCCGCTCGAAGAGCCGGAAGTAAAGGATCTTCTGGGTATGCGAATTATCGTGCCCTTCCAGGAACAGGTTGAACAGGCAGTTCAGTTGCTGCGGGAAAATTTCGACACCAACAGAATAGAAAGAAAATCCGAAAAGCTTTCTTTCCGGGAGTTTGCCTACGACTCGGTACATATTGAAATTCCCCTGCAGGCTGATCTGCAGCTGCCCGTTTGTTGCAGGGCTGTGGTGGAAGTGCAGGTAAGAACCATTCTGCAGGATGCCTGGGCTGAAGTGGAACACGAGCTTATCTACAAGAATCATTTGCGCTTTCCAAACAATGACTCCATCAGGAAAAAACTGGCGGCAGTGAACGCCAGTCTGAGTCTGGCAGACATGATCTTCCAGGAAATACGTGATTCCCAGAAGGAAATGGCACGCTGGGGACAGGAACGCTTCAAATCCATGCTGGACAAGACCAGTTCCTTTGGTGGTCCGGACAATATCGAGTCGATTGATATCGAGGAGCCCCAGGCAACCCTGCCCGGCATCGAAAATCCGGATGCTGCATCGAGAGCCGAAATCGAGCGGAATCTCATGCTGGGTCTGAAGGCCCATAACGACAAGGATTATCGGAGTGCAGTCCATTACTACAGCAAAGTATTGGCCTGTGGCCCCGATCTGAAGGTGCGTTCCATTGTGTTCAATCACCGGGGCATTGCCTATTTCATGATGCAGCAGGAATCGCTTGCACTCAGTGATTTCGATCGCAGTTACCAGTGCGATAAAACCAATTACAGGGCACTCAATTACCGGGCCATGGTGCTCAGGCGCATGGGTTATGTGGACAATGCACTGGACTGTTTTACGCTTTCGCTGGAGCTTGCACCCGAACAGGCTGAAGTCTGGTTCCTGAGAGCACAGACACTGGCTGAAATTGACCGGTTGGATGAAGCGCTTGCCGATCTAGGCAAGGCACTTGAGCTGGAACCCGGCCATCAGGAAGCCGGCACCTTGCTGGAAAAAATTACCAGTGCGCAGCGCGAATAACGCAACCCTTCCTTGATAAGCCTTGGCCGTCACCGGGTCGACAGGCATAGCCCCTTTGCCCCGATTTGAGATGCATTACCCCAACCCTGGTGATATGATGCGCCGCTTTCCTGTCAAAGGGTTCCCTTTTAAAGGCATGAAAGCGTTCTATCAGGATTTCAGACTGGGTATTGTTGGCGGCGGACAATTGGGTCGCATGCTGATCCAGGCCTGCCCGAATTATGATGTCTCCACTGTAGTGCTCGATCCTTCCGGGGTGGCACCTTGTCATGAGCTTGCATCGGAATTTCATCAGGGTTCTCTGACCGATTACGATACTGTTTACCGATTCGGTAAAACTGTCGACATGCTGACCATTGAAATCGAGAACGTCAATGTTGCAGCACTCTATCAGCTCGAAAAAGAAGGGCTGCCTGTATATCCCCAGCCACGTGTCATAGAAATAATCCAGGATAAACGAGTCCAGAAGCAGTTTTACCGGGATAACAATATACCCACGCCCGATTTTGTACTTGTTGAAAACCGTGCAGATATACTTCAACACGCAGCTTTTTTGCCGGCATTCAACAAGCTTGGCAAGGGAGGTTATGACGGTGGAGGCGTGCAGGCACTCAAATCCCCGGAGGATATTGACAAGGCTTTTGATGCGCCGGGCTTGCTGGAAAAGTACATCGATTTCGATCGCGAGATATCTGTACTGGCGGCTCGCAACAGCAAGGGTGAAGTTGCTGTATTTCCGGCGGTGGAGTGCATTTTTCATCCGAAACACAATCTTGTTGACTACCTGCTGTCACCAAGTTCTGCCAGTGAGGAAATACAGGCAAAAGCAGAAGCGATTGCCCGCAGGGTTTTAGAGAAACTGGAAATAACAGGTTTGCTTGCAGTTGAAATGTTCATTACCCGAAGTGGTGAAGTGCTGGTCAATGAATCGGCACCACGCCCCCATAACAGTGGGCACCAGACCATCAATGCGAATTACACCTCCCAGTATGAACAGCACCTGCGAGCCATACTCGGGCTTCCTTTGGGAAGTACTGCAATCAAATGTCCCAGTGCAATGGTGAATGTGCTGGGTGCCGAAGGCTGCAGTGGCGAGGTCCGATATGAAGGGCTGGAAGAATTGCTGAAAATAGCGGGTGCAAATCTGTTTCTCTATGGCAAGAAGCAAACCAGGCCTTTTCGCAAAATGGGGCATGTCACGATACTGGATGAAGATCGTGAAAAACTGATAGCCAAAGTCGAACAAGTGAAGAAAACAATCAGGGCAGTGGTCTGACACGTAATCGCGGCCCGGCCGGAAAAGAGAACAGACGTATGGGCAATATACAGATTGGTATCATCATGGGCAGCAGCTCGGACCGCACTGTGATGCAGGAAGCGGCTGAAATGCTGACGCAGTTCGGTATTGAATTTGAAATGCGCGTTGTCTCTGCACATCGTACACCTGAGGCAATGGTGGAATATGCGCGCACTGCCCGTGAACGCGGTCTCAAGGTGATCATCGCAGGAGCTGGCGGGGCAGCCCATCTGCCTGGCATGGTTGCCTCCATTACGACACTGCCAGTAATAGGTGTACCCATTCTTTCCAGCAACTCCATCGACGGCTGGGATTCTGTCCTTTCCATTTTGCAGATGCCCGGTGGTATTCCGGTTGCAACTGTTGCGCTCAATGGGGCAAAAAATGCAGGCATTCTTGCCGCCGAGATCATGGGTACCAGCGACCCGGAAGTAGCTGCCCGTCTGGAAGACTACAAACTTGCCCTGCAGCAGAAAGTCAGGGATATGAACGACAGTCTGATCTGAGAAACAAGGCAATGCGTACGGGAGCAGGGTGAATACCAGAAAAAACCCCAATCCGCAGGGCAAAGGCCTGGTGCCAGTCCTTCAGGGACTGCAAAAGCACTGGGACACCCTTGTGGTGCCACCCAAGCACATCGATCAGATTTCCATCGAGCTTTTTACCTCGCTTTTTGTCCTGCAAAGTGAATTCAAGTTTGCCCCTGTCGTGGGAAACCAGTACTGGATGTATGAGAAGGCAGGGCAGTTTCGCCTGATGCTGGTCGGTCCCGGGGAATGGGGCGCTACATTGCCCGGACGTTGTATAGGTTTGTGTGAACTGCAAAAAGACCGTACCTGGACACTGGAGCTGCAACCGGAGGTGGCTGCAGACATCCAATTCATGCAGGAGATCGATGACAGAAGGCTCAGGCTGGAAAACATGCTGGAAAAGGCAGCTTCCCTGGAAGAGGCATTGCCTTCCTGTGAAATTGAACTGGGCTATCAGGGTCGTGTACTGGCTTTTATTCTGGGCAGATCCTTGCGTGCTTCGATGCAGCTTGCCGGCATCAATTCACTCAGTTACTCAGAGGCGAAGGGTTTGCTGGGCAGGGACTGATACTATTTTGCATTCGGGTAAAAAAATCCCGACGTTCTTCGTGAAGTAAAGACCGATAGGTTTTATAATCACCACCGAACCGCCAAAGGTTCATGCCCCACATGGGCAGTTCTCCAACCACACGAAGTACCCGGATGCCGGGCTTCAAACCAATCGGATAAAGCAATGTTCCAATCGATCGAGCGACGACCGCCTGATCCAATTCTGGGTCTGTCTGCGGCCTACAAAGTGGACACCAATCCTGACAAAGTCGACCTGGGTGTTGGCGTATACAAGGATGAAGCGGGCAACTGCCCGGTCATGAAGGCGGTCAAGGCTGCCGAGAACCTGCTTTGGAAGACAGAAGATTCAAAGTCCTATATCGCGCAGGCCGGTCCTGAGCTATTCATCAAACACACGGCAGAGTTGCTGCTGGGTGCAGATCATCCTGCTCTGGGGGAAGGCAGAACCTGCACAGTGCTGGCAGCTGGTGGGTCTGGTTCGCTGAGAGTGGCGGCCGAATTCATAAACAGGAATGCGCCTGGTACCCGTATCTTTGTAAGTGATCCGACCTGGAACAACCATATTCCATTGCTCGGTTCAGCTGGTCTGAAACTGGAAACCTACCCTTACTATGATCATGCAAGTCACAGCATCAGTTTTGATGCCATGATGTCAAAGCTCGCCGGGGCCAAAAAGGGCGACCTGGTGCTGATCCATGGTTGCTGCCATAACCCCTGTGGAGCAGATCTCAATCAGGCACAATGGCAGGCAGTTGCAGAGGCTGCATTGAAACAGGGTTTTACACCTTTTATAGACCTTGCGTACCAGGGCCTGGGAGACGGACTCGTGGAAGATGTCTATGGTCTACGTCTGTTGGCCAGTACCTTGCCCGAACTGGTAGTTGCCAGTTCCTTTTCAAAGAACTTCGGCCTGTACCGGGAGCGCACCGGTGCAGTTACCGTCATGACTGAAAATTCGAAATCCGCTGAAGCTGCCAATTCGCAGATTGTCGCCACGGCACGGGAAATTTACAGTGTGCCGCCAGCCCATGGAGCTGCACTGGTTGCCATCGTCATGGAAGATGCCGCGTTGCGGCAGGAATGGGATATGGAACTGACAGAAATGCGTGACCGCATCAATGGACTGCGCAGCCAGCTTGTCAGCAAGCTGCAGGCAAGTGGTGTAGACCGGGATTTCAGCTTTATCAGGAATGAGAAGGGCATGTTTTCTTTCCTGGGACTGAACGCGGAACAGGTCAAACGTCTGGTCAACGAGTTCAGCATTTATCTGGTCGGTTCAAGCCGTATCAACGTTGCCGGTATCAACAACCGCAATATCGACTATCTGGTGCAATCGATAGCGGCTGTGCTTTGAGCATTGCCTGGGCGCATGTGTAGGGGCGCATGCCAGTGCGCCCTTTTTCCCGACTCAGAATTCCATATTCAGCGTAAGCCCGTAGCGCAATGGTTCTCCCAGCTGTGTATAAGCAGTCGGGATATAACCGTTGCGGGGATCATTGCCGAAATAATAACCCCTGACCTGATATGCCTCGTCGGCAAGATTTCTTCCCCAAAGTGTCAGTCCGATATTCTGCCATTGATATCGCAGGCTGGCATTGAGCAGAGTATAGGCACCGGAACGTGCATTATGGCTGTCTGAAAAATAGAAGGCATCGCGGCCCTGCAGATTGACATCAATGCCGAACCCGGTAATTGACTCCCACGTCAGTCCCCAGGTGAATTGGTAATCCGGAGCATGCGCCTGCTGTCTGCCATCAAGATTGTCTCCTGCCGAGTTGGTGAAATCGTCATATTCGCTGTCGAGCAGACCAAGATTGCCATACAGCTGTACACCTTTGATAAGTTGCATTGAG
Source organism: Gammaproteobacteria bacterium (assembly GCA_030831125.1). Classification (GTDB taxonomy): domain Bacteria; phylum Pseudomonadota; class Gammaproteobacteria; order Pseudomonadales; family Pseudohongiellaceae; genus CAILUG01. Next base: position 30,519 of record JAURLQ010000047.1, on the reverse strand, counting down.
ACACTCAGTTCTGCTCCCCTGTTATAACCACCGGCCGCATTTCCCAGATAATCGATGAATTCAACACTGCCATCATTGCGGGTACGAATGGTTGAGGAACTGATCTGTACATCCTTGCGTTCCATCCAGAACAACGCTGCCTGCAAATTCAATCTGTCATTGAAGAGTTGTCCCTTGAACCCGGCTTCATAGTTCCACAACACTTCCTCGCCAAATTCCCGAAGATCAGCATCAAGCGTGCCATCGGTATTGAAACCACCGGTCTTGTAGCCTCTGGACATACTCAGATAGAGCAGGTTTTCGTTTCCGGTATGGTAGTTCAGTGCCAGCTTGCCACCGTACAGCGAGTCTTCAGGTTTGAAGCTGACAGCTTCATTATCGGCGTAGGCCGCCCTGAATTTTTCTGCCCTGAGGCCGAAATCAAGCGTCCACCTGGCACCATGATCAGTGCTGGTTTCCAGATACCAGGCAGTGCGGGTAGTGTCATAGGCACTGATAAAAGGGGCTGCCAGATATGTGTATTCGCGTTGCAATTCGACATCACGCGCCAGCACATACAGACCACTTACCCAACTGGTCCTTCCACTGAACATTGCTGTTTGCGGTGTGGAAAGCAATCTGATTTCTGCACTGGCGGTGTCATTATTGCGGAAATAGTAGTCTGTTGAACTGTATTCCCAGGGATGGAAACCTGCATATACCCAGTCTTCATCATAACCATAGGCAGTATCTGAATCTGCAAAGGTAACGTAGGCTTCAAGCCCGACGCTGTCCAGATTGCCTGCTTTCAGTTGCATACTCACCAGAGTACTGTCCTGTTTATCCATCCCTGGCTCATCTGCAACAGTGTCGCGGACATTGTCGAGGGAAAAAACATCGTAGCCATTGTCCAGATCGAAATCGGCAATCGTCAGCGAAACGGATATTCCGTTATCAGAAAGCCACTGGAACTTGCCTCTGATTGCCTGCTCATCGCGGGTATTGGTGGGCTTTTGCAAGAAAATATTGTTGCTGAAACCATCACTGTACAGTTTTTGGGCGGAAAGTCTGGCTGAAAGGTGGTTGCTCAATGTTCCGCTGATATAGCCGGCGATGCCTTTCCCTTCATAATTTTCAGACTGCAGTTGCAGACCAGTTGTGAACTCCTCCGAGGGACTGCGACTTTGCAGATTGATGAGCCCGGCAAGCGCATTCGAGCCATAACGCGTTCCCTGGGGGCCCATCAGAATTTCAACCTGCTCCACATCATAGAGCAGTGCGGCGGAACCCAGACCCGAGTAATCGACACCATCAAGCAATACACCCACCGAGGCATTGAGGGGTTCTGCAAACTGACCACGTTCACCGATCCCCCTGATCTGGTAGAAGCGGGCACGGGAAGCGCCAGATGCCAGATTGACATTGGGAGCATTGAGCAGAATATCTTCAAGATGGAGGGCGTTCTTGCGGGCTATCGTGGCTTCATCCAGGACACTGACACTGCCTGCCATGTCATTGATGGAGGATTGCCTGAAATCGGCAGTAACCACGATTTCTTCCAGTGGCTGCTGGGCTTGAATACTTCCGTTAAGTGCAAGCAGAACAAAGCCTGACAGGGAAGTATGGAGTGATCTGTGTTGGCACATGCCTTTCTCCGGGTAGCTGGATGATTCATGAACCCTGTAAACCATGGGGTTGGCAGGACTCAGACACAGTCAGTACGACGAAGAATGCAGGGAAGACCGCGAACGCGGTCTGCTGTACCTGTTCCTACGCCAGTATTAACTGGTTCAGGTTCAAAGGGTTTGATCTCAGGCCGAAGCCACCCCTCAGGACGGAAGACAATCTAGCATCTGTGCAGAAGAAGGTAAATCAGGGATCAGGGCAAGATGTGCAACAAGTGACAAGTATTCACCCACCGCTCCAGAGTCTTTGCATTTCAAAGTAGAGGAAGGAAGCAGACCAGGTGACCAGTACAAGGCCTGTCAGTGATTCGAGGCCGGTAAGAAAGCGAATTTCACCCATTGGTTGAATGTCTCCAAAACCCAGTGTGCTGTAGGTAGTGAATGAAAAATAGGCACAATCCATCAGTGAGCCATTGAAATTACCTTCAAGCTGGCCCCAGCCTCCATGATGGTGAATGAAATAATAGGCAATAGCGAAAATCCAGACTTCCACGGCATGCGCAGCAAGTGCTGTAAATACACCAAATAAGATACGAAGACGGGGTTTGATGCTCATTTTCGGAATGAGACGTGTGGCGCGATACAAAAACTCATAATGCACAGCCACGGCAAGTGCAATAACAAAGGAGTTGGTCAGAAATAACAGCAGCATTGTTATGGTTGGTTCATCAATTGCCTGCAACATTGAAATGCATGGCTACATTGTTTGGCAAACATCCCGGGAGGCATCAGACAGCCGTAAAGTGGACAATACGTGAAACAGAGGCATTCGTACATCCATGCCGAAGCAGTTTGGCTTGGCCTGGCTGGTGTCTGGCATTTTGCTGAACGTCTGGTAGACAACGGACAGACAGTGGTATCACAGGGACAGGACGCAGAATAGGATGTGGTGGTTTATGGCAAAATCCGGGGTGCAAAGGATGTCTTTGGAGGGAAAGCTCCGAAGAGAGTGTGGTGTCAGAGTCCGATTAAGGGGAGAGTATCAAGTATCAATACAATTAATCCGACTCTGACACCACATCATGCATTTTACTGATAGGGACCCGAATGTCGAGGGTTTGGCCAGGGGCAGATGCAGATGCTTATGGCAGTTTTGTGCAATCAGGGTACAAATTGCCCGCTTTTTGGTGCAATCAGAGGCTCGAAATGCCTGAAATCAGCAAAAAAGATGTGAAGTGGTCGTGATTTTCCCCAATAATAGCGGGGGAAAGCAGCGTGACTTGCCTGTTTTGCCTATAATTTCTCAGTATTTTCGCAAGCAGCCTCTAAAATCAGGAACAATGGATATTGACAGGCGCGATACTTGCATAGTCCAGCTTTGTGGACAGGCAGGTAACATGACGGGACATGATAGTCATCAAATAGTCATCAATTAGTCATCAACGCAGTGCATGGAAAGACCAGTTGCCAGGCAGGCACAGGCATGGAATCAATGAAAACAAAAAGCACAATCATTAACGTCAGTCGCCATGTTCCTGATGCTTTCAGGAGCAATTCAGGCACTGGCCCAGACTGGTGAGTCCATTGGCAGGATAATCAGTGTCAAGGGTGAGGTTACCGCTACCAACGCTGCTGGTCAGACCAGAGCCCTCGCACGGCGTTCTGAGCTTTTCCAGGAAGACACCATTGTTGTCGGGCTCAATAGTGCTGCACAGGCCAAGATGGTTGACAGTGCGGTTATAGCCTTCAGGGCAGAAACCGAGTTTTCATTCAACACCTATTCCTATGATGGTGATTCTTCCACTGCAGACACAGCCGTGATGACGATGGTGCGAGGAGGCTTCAGAACGCTTTCCGGTTCAATCGGGGAAGAAGACCAGGACGACTACCGCATAGATACACCCTTTGCCAGTATTGGTATTCGAGGCACTGTACACGAGGCTGTTCTTGATGGCGGCATACTCTATACCGGTGTTTACGAGGGTGGTACCACCATCAGCAACAACTTCGGATCCGTTGATACCGGGATAGATGCAGAATTCGACTTCAGTATCACCTTGCCAGATCAGGCGCCGGAAGGTTTGCTTATTGAACCGGCGGTGCTTGGTCAGAGGTCTGTGGAGTTGGTTATTGCTTCAGCTGATGATGAAGATGAAGCCCGGGATGACAATGGTGCCCAGGCAACAACAGTAGCAGCTGCTGCAGATAGCGATGATGGAAATAACAACAATGCTGGCAATGCCGATGCAGGAAACACTGTTGCAGCCAGTACGAATGCAAACGATAACAATGTTGGAAACACTACTCCAGCTGCAGCCAATGCCAGAAACAATACAGGTAATAACCAGCCAAGCCAGGATGAGAACAATGCAGCCACTGCAACCAATCAGGCAGTGGCTGCCCGCCTCGAATCATTAAGCAACCTGGGACAGAGCCAGCAGGGTACCAGCACTGCACGCAATGCATTGACGACCACCACCACACCGCAGAGTCAGAACCTGCTCAATCAGCTTGATAGTCCCGAAGTTGTTGCTTCTGTGAACGCTGCCAACAACAGCAGGGCAGCCACCTCAACGGAAGATGATGTCAATCCCGCATTGTTCTCCCGTGATATTGCAGAACTTGGTTCAGCGAATGCCAACAGCAGCAGTAGCGGAAACAACGCGAACAATGGCAATTCCGGCAATGGTAACTCAGGCAACAGCGGCAATTCCGGCAACAGTGGCTCGGGTTCCACTGATACAACCGACAGAACTGATACCTCAGGGAATGGCAACTCAGGTAATTCCGGTAACGGAAACGCAGGCAACAGTGGCAATTCCGGCAACTCAGGCAACTCAGGCAACTCAGGTAACTCAGGCTCGGGCACCACGGATACTTCTGGCAGCACTGATACTTCAGGCAGTACCGGCAACGGCAATTCTGGCAGTACCAATACTTCAGGTAATGGCAATTCCGGTAATAGTGGCAATGGCAACTCCGGTAATTCCGGCAATGGTTCCAATCAAACCCTTCTGGTCGATCTAGGTTACTGGAATCTCCCTGGCGTCCAGATCCAGGTGCTCAACAGCATGGCTGCCCAGATGAAACTGAAAGGACTTTCTGATGTTGTTTGGCCCGAGGCCTACGAGGCGCAGATTGCAAACCTCAGTGGCAAGGTAAGCTATGGTTCCAGTGGCAACTTCAGCGGCACAGATCAAACCGGAAGCTCATTACTGGATGTTGCTATGTCCTTTATTGTTGATTTTGCAGGTGGGCCCGAGTCAATCAGCCGGGGGCAGCTGAGTGTTGTCGACAGCACAGGCATTGACTGGAGTGCCAACTTCAGCGGCAGCCTGTCAGGTGCTTTTGCTGAAATGCAAATCCACTCAGGCTATCTGAGTACTGGCGCGCCAGTTACCGATGCAAGCATTCAGGGCATGTTTATCGGTACCAATCCTGATTTCCTCTCCGGATTCTTCATGAAGTCAGGTGATAGTTCAGTCCAGGGTTTCTCCATTCTTACTCCCTGAATTGACGCATTGAAATGAAACGGCGCTTTCCATCACAGGGAAGCGCTTTTTTTTTTGATTCATCTGTCTCCGGAACACTCACATAGTCAGGTTAATCCAGACTGCACAAGAGAAGACGGGCGGGTTGCGAACTGACTCACTCCGGGATGCTGGATGCATGGCGATCAAGCGCGTCGGTAGAAGTGAAATTTGTTCTGACCTGGAGTTCTGATCAACAATTATTGCTGTTGTCTACAGCAATAATTGCAAGCATGGGAACGGGAGGCCTGCTGCATATGCCATTGGTCATCACAAGGCTGTTGGACAGGGCATTTTTTTCAACCGGGGCAGCTCTTAGCTTGAGATGGGCAAAAATGATCCTTGATGTCTGCAGGGGAGCCAAAGTTCCATCCTGTTCTGCAGCAGCCGGAAATATCTTCAACCGTACTGAACTGCGGACATTGCCGCCAATGGTGAGTATGCTGCCATCTGTTTCATTCACTTCTACAACTATGTCACAGTGGGTGCGTGCCCCAACGCCAAGCTGGGCCCTGCGTTGATCCAGATTACGGTAAACAGGTCGCAGACCACTGCACAACAGGTCGCCTGGCAGTATTTGAGTTTCTCCCGGATTGAAAGCTTCATAGGCTGCTTCGGTATTGCCACCATCTCGTGCCCTTATGGCCTGGTCAATATAGGTATGGTGGGCTATGGCCCGCTGGAAGCTTGAGACTTCACCCAGGCCGCTTTCGCACATGACCCAGGAAATAAAAGCCGCCGACCAGGGGTCTCGCCAACGTGAGCTTAAACCACCGGAACCGTTCCAGGAGTCGTTCTGCCTCTGGAGTATCCAGTCGCTACCGGGTGCTGCAGCCCAGTATCCTGCAACTGTCGGGGCAACCCTGGTGACTTCATCAGGATCAAACGACATGAACCGCCTGCGGTTGAAACTGGTACGGCTGTCATCCGGCCCGGTATTGCGAAGATCATCCACCAGAAATCCGAACCATGCCCATTCCTGTACTGCAGTATCAATGATGCGTCTTCTGATGTCGGCTTCAGGAACCGTGCTGTGGCATGAGCGGTCAGAAATTCGCATAGAGCCCGGTGTGCCTGTAACTCTCAATGCCGGAGAGTTCACATCAAGGACTGATGCGGGGAGTCTTTCAATTCCCGGGCCGGTAATACTGAAGATATTTCCCGGTGATTCGGCTGCATGCAGCGTTGCTGTGGCGAATGCGCAAGAAACAATAACTGACAGGAAACGGATACTCACAGACTTTCTTGTTCCTTGTCCCGGATCAGGGTGCCGGCCTGAAGGCCAACAGAACATTGCCCGGCACACCCATCAGTCCATATCCTGACTGGACAAACAGGGTTCCGTTGGCAGCATAAACAGAGAAATTGTCGATGGCACCACCATGACCTTCAACACCATTGACCGTGTTGAAAGAGCGGGCGGTATCGAAAGTGAATATCGGTTCTCCGCTACGGGAGTCGAAAATCTTCACGAAGCCATCATTGCTACCCTGTACTACGGCCCCATCCACAAGAAGTGTGGCAGCACTCATTCCATAATTGCTCCCGCATGAGCGTATTTCCTGTTGTCTGTTGCCGCTACAGTCCGGCTGGTGCAGGTAGGACCAGAGAATATTGCCGTTGTTTACATCAAGGGCATGCAGTCCCGGCTCCTGACCATCTGCTGTAGGACCAGTGGACATGTTGTTTGCGGCAAATATCCGCTGGCCGTCAAAAGCCATGCCCCAATGGATGCCACCCATTGCGCCACCCGGGCCCACTTTGGTATCCCAGATGAGCGCTCCAGTGTCAGGGTCGAGTGCCCACACCACACCGTTTTTCTGGCCAGCCATAACGATGTCGGAACCGTCACTGCGTTGTGCCAGCATGATGGCAGCCCCAAAGTCCCAGTCCTTGTTGATACTGTAATCGGGAGGGCAGTTGGGGCCATCAGGCTGGCTCATACAACCAGTGAGAAAAATGTCATTTGGAGTGGCCTGGAATTTCCATGCGAGAGTCCCGTCTTCCATGCGGATTGCCAGAATTGCATCCGAGGTATCTGTGGCAGGGGCGGAAGTGTTTTCACCAGTCCCTACCAGAATCAGGCCCCGCTTTTCATCAATGGCCGGTGCAGTCCAGATTGGTGCTCCAGATGGTCCGTACTGTTGAACACCGAGACGGCTGACAAACGTGGGTTTGGCATCTTCCATGGTATGGAATACCCATTCCCTTTCTCCTGTAGCCAGATTCAGTGCAACCACGGCGCCATGGCTGGTACAGCATTCGTAGTCCGGGGCTGCACCCATGTTCAGTTCACCCGAAGAAATCGGTACAAATACCTTGTCACCATACAGCATGGGCATGGCGGTAACATTTGAAACGCTGGTTACTTTTACCGTGGCTGTCCAGATAACTTCAGCGGTGATGGCATCCATCAACAACACATGTGCTGCAGCATCTGCAAAAACGAGCACCGGACTGCCATCTGCCAGCGTGTGGTATCCAATGGTGGTCCGCAAGGGAACATCATGTTCGTAGACCCATTTCACGCAGGGGCTGTCGCCAGCAACATCAAGAGCAAACAACTGTCCGGAATCGACAATAGGCAGATACATGGTGTTGCCTACTATGGCTGGTTGTGATCGCATGTTTGCAGTAGAAGGGAAGGCCATGGACCACGCCAGTTCAAGACGTCCCATCTGGGCAGTAGTGAGGCCTGCCTGCCCGGCAGTCAGGTTGCGGTGATTCTGTATGTTGATGCCCTGGGTCCAGATGGTGGCGGCGCCGGTATCAACCTGCATGCGATCTGCAGGGCAGACATGCCGACTGATCCAGGAATTGTCGACATCAGCAGCTGCCGACAGATAGCTGACTACATTGTCTATATCAGCAGATGAGAGCCCTGCAGCCTGGACTTTCATCTTGCCATTGGTCAGGGCGTAGGAAACGGCCCGCGGGCCCATGCGCCGGAGTGTTTCGACCGGGGGAGATTTGGTTTCTTCGGGCATGTTGTGGCAGGTAGCGCAGACACTTTCATAAACATCCTGCCCTGCCGTGTTGGATCCGGTTTCTATTACCTGTGCAGACAACAGTGTGGCTGCAGTGAGCAGTACTGATGCAGTAATTATTCTTGTCACAAGGTTCATTGGCCAGCCCCCAAAATATTCCAAGTCGCTATTTTTATCACAGCCAGTGTCTGGTGTCTTTTCAGATATGGGTATTGGGCAAGTTCTGGCAGCCTCTTTTAGATGTTCAGCATGTGTTGCGAGGCGCCAATAATGGCGAGATCAATCCGTTTCTTGTCTTTAAACAGTGAGGCTTATTGGATACCAGAGCCGGCGATCCGGCTCTGGTACCACCCGCTCAGGCCAGTGCTGTGCTGAACAGTGCCAGCATTCTTGCCCAGGCGCGTTCAGCCTGATCTTCGTGATAAACCGCAGAATCCGGAGGACACCATCCGTGCAGCGTGTCTGTGTAAACCTCGATTTCAGCTGAAATCCCGGCTGCAGCATAGGACTCCCTGAGAGTTACCTTGGCCTGAGGATCGCTTTCATCGTCATTGGCTGCTATGGCATGCAGCATACTGGCTTGTGTTTGCGGTATGAGCAGATGAGGGCTGTTGTCTGCCCCGCTTGCCAGGCCTCCACCATGGAAAGTGGCGCCGGCACCAACGCGATCAGGTACGGCTGCAGCTGTACGCATGACCATTGGGCCCCCCATGCAATATCCGGTTGTTCCTATCTTGCGGTTGGTATCAACAGCATTCTGCTGGTCAAGCCAGGCGATGAAGGCACGTGCATCCGTGAAATGGGTTTCAGCGTTCAGCTGCTGAGCCAGCGGCATAACGGTATTGCGCACAGCCGGGTCCTGGAAACTGGCTCCTTCTCCCACTACCGGAGCACGAGCACCACGATAAAAAGGGTTGACTGTAAGTACGGCATAACCTGATTCGGCCAGTCTTTTGCCCATCATGCGGAAAGCGGGGCGCAGCCCCAGAATGTCCGGCCATACCAGCACTGCTGCAGTCGCACCTGCTGCAGGGTGCACGAAGTAACAGTCTGCAATACCATCTGGGGTGGTGATTTCCACTTCCCGTTCGGTAATGGTCTGGGCATTGGCTACCGGAGGCAGGACCATCGAGAGACCAGCCGCAGCTGACAAAGTCCCGAAACGGCGGCGGCTTACACCTGATTTTTCAAGAAATGCGGTTGAGTCAACTAATGTACGTTCATCACACATGCGGCTTGCTCCTTTATAGTTCCGGTTACCGGTTGATGACCGGTCGAGGCGGAAATACTGACATCAAGTAGCCTGTTTGACCAGATATGCCCAAAGGACTCCCCATGGCAGACCGGATATCAGGGATTCTGCCTTGGGTACTGACCTTCTCCAATAGTCTGTCAAAGGATAAACAGAGTCGTTATCATCCCGGTGGAATCAGTGGTTTCAGCCAGACCCCGGCATTCAAAAGACCGGGAGACAAAACAACAATAGCAACACTGGAGATATTTCAATGGCCAGCATGCAGGATCAGGACAACAACAAGGTCTCCCGGCGCAGTTTCATGGGCGGGACACTGGGTGTAGCCGCAGGTATTGGTGCTGCCGGCCTGATAGGGGCGAGCACCATTACCCGGGCGCAGCCTGCAGGTGGAGTCCCGGGTGCCAGCGCTTCATCCCTGCCCATGCTGTTCCGGGCGGAAATTGATGTGCAGGACTGTGAGGTTGAAGGCACCATTCCTGCCGATCTCAATGGTGCTTTCTACCGGGTTGGTCCTGATCCCCAGTACCCGCTGCGTCCCGGCAACATCCCCTTCGATGGCGAAGGGCATGTCAGCATGTTCCGGATCTGCAATGGTCGGGTTGATTACAAAACCCGCTTTGTGAAGAACGAAAGATGGACAGCGCAGAACGAAGCTGGTCGCATCCTGTTTCCGATGTACCGCAATCCTTCACTGGATGATCCCGGTGTAAGGGGGCTCAGCAGGAGCACTGCCAATACCCATATCATCAATCACAAGAACCTGCTGCTGTGCCTGAAGGAAGACAGTCCTCCCTCGGCAGTCGATCTGCTGACGCTGGAAATGATTGATCCTGTTTACCGTTTTGACAACCAACTGGTAAGCGAGACGTTTACCGCTCACCCCAAAGTGGATTCCGGAACCGGCAACATGGTGGCATTCGGTTATGAAGCAACCGGCTTCGGAAGCAGGGATGTCATAGCCTTCGAGATAACTCCACAGGGCCGCAAGGTGTGGGAAGCCACGGTACAGGTTCCCTATGTCGGTATGCTGCATGATTTTGCAGTAACACAGAACTACATCGTGCTATATGTCATTCCGATGACCAAGGATGACGAGCAGCTTGCCAGAGGGGGCATACACTGGTCCTGGGACAGTACGTTGCCAACCTGGTTTGGTGTCTTCCGCCGGGGTGGTGATGGCAGTGATGTGCAGTGGCTGCAAGGGCCTACCCGAAGTGCCACTCATGTGATGGGGGCTTTTGATGACAACAACCGGATTTACGTGGATGTGGAAATGTCCGAATCCAATCCGTTTCCTTTCATGCCAATGAAAGATGGCTCGAACTGGGATCCTGTCAGGGGAACAAGTTATATCACCCGTTTGTCTGCCGATCTCAGTGGCCGACGTGCCAGTGGTTATGAAATAGAGCGTTTGTCTCCCTGGACAGGTGCATTGCCACGCCAGGACGACAGGTACAACACGATGCCCTATCGTTACGGATTTCTTGGTACCCGCGATATCAATGCAGCCAATCCTCGTGAAGCCAATGCCGGATATGTCCGTTTCGATCATGCCACCGGTACTCAGGTGTTCTGGAACGCAGGACCTGCAACTTCGCTGGCAGAGTGCTGTTTTGCACCGAGATCGCCTGATGCTGCGGAAGGTGATGGATACCTGATGGGTGTGGCCACAAGGCAAAACGAGAATGGTCGTGGAGATCTGGTTATTCTGGATGCGCAGCGCCTGCAGGAAGGGCCGGTGGCAACAGTAAAGCTACCGGTCAGGGCTGTAGGACAGGTGCATGGCTGGTGGGTGCCCGAAGGACAATTGCCGGTTGGCTGATTCATTTTCATCAGTTGCCGTTGGCAGGCATCCCGGATACCCGAAGCTGCTCTGCATTGGGCTGTTGGTTGCCCTGCTGTCTGGCTGTGTAGCCACAACATTGGGTATAGTGGCTGGCACTGCTGTGGCAGTGGGAGCTGCGGCGGTCAAGGTGCCTATCAAGGCAGGTGGTGCCGTGATTGATGTGGTCACCGATGACGAAGATGAAGATGAAGATCATTAGGAGAGCTGATCGGGCCATTCGCAGGGGGGGCATACCGATGTGCCGATATTTCCTCATCAAATCAGTTTGAATATTCATCCATTGCCCAGTCCATTAAGGATTTTTGACAACGCAGTAAAACAACAAGCAGGAGGGGATAGTGAAAAAAGCAAGCCGCGCCATGGTGTCGGGGATTATCCCGCTACTTTTCCTCGCAACTGCATCTGCGCAGTGGCAGGATTATCCTGTTGGCGAAATTCCGCGCACCGCCACAGGTGAAATTGACTGGCATGCGCCGGCACCCCGCACAGCCTGGGGTACACCTGATTTTTCAGGAGTATGGGAGTTGTACCCACGATCTGCGCCAGGGCGTGCTGCTGCCCAGGCAAACATGGACATCCCCGCTGCGGCAAATACGCCACCGGCAGCCACATTTTTTGATCTGGGTGCAAACATGGAAGGTGGACTGCCTTATCAGGACTGGGCCCGTGCACTTCGCGACCAGCGTGTTGCAGACGGCATGAAAGACAACCCGGATGCCCATTGTCTGCCCATGGGTCATACCCAGTTCCAGATGCATCCACAGCCACGCAAAATGGTGCAGGTGCCTGAACTGCTGGTGATCATCTATGAGGCCAATTACGGGCTCAGACAGGTTTTCATGGATGGCCGTTCACTGCCGGATGATGACCCTTTGCCCTGGTGGTATGGTTACTCGATCGGTTACTGGGAAGGGGATACGCTGGTGGTGGAAACCACTGGACTACGCGATGGGGGGTGGCTGGATGTCAACGGTAGCCCTTTTACCGACAAGGTGAAATTCACGGAGCGCTTTACCAGGGTTGACTATGGCCACATGATAGTCGATATCACAGTAGATGACCCCACGGCATATACACAACCCTTTACTGTCAGGGTGGAGCACGGCCTGATGCCTGAAAGTGACCTGATAGAGTTCATCTGCAATGAAAATGAACAGTCATCACAATATTTTGATCCCTGAGAGGAGCATGACATGAACAGAAGCATATTGCTGACAGCCTTGTTGCTTGTACTGATTCCGGCGTCGGACCAGAGTAGTGCCCATCATGCCTTTGCTGCAGAGTTCGACCGTGAGCAGCCTTTCGAGGTGAGCGGAGTTGTAACGAAGGTTGAATGGATGAATCCGCATGCCAGATTCTATGTTGATGTTGAAAACGAAGCTGGTGTAGTGGAAAACTGGAATTTCGAACTGGGTAGTCCTAATGGACTTATGCGTATGGGCTGGCGCAGGAATACACTTGAGCCCGGTACTGAAGTACGCGTAACAGGCTGGCGCGCACGGAATCATCCCAATGTTGGTAATGCCGGTGAGGTCTATCTGGCTGACGGTACGCGACTGTTTGCCGACTCGTCTGCCAATAACCGCGCTGCCAACGAGCCACCTGCCGGTATCTGAACCTGGCTACAGGTAATTAATGCATGGCACATTTGTTGTAGTGGCGCACGTTTGTAGGGGCTCATATTGTAGGGGCGCAAAACAGTGCGCCCATCAGAACAAACCGGCTTCATTCCGGATCAGGCATTGATCTCGTGTCTCTCTGATTGTCATCAATTTTTTCGAGCATGCTGGCATAGTAGAAATCCTGCAGATTGGACGCCAGCAGTTGTCTGAATATTTCTGCTGCCTCCTGCCAGTCCTGCTGATACCAGGCTGAAAGGCCTTTTTTGTGCAGCGCGAGCATCTGCTCCAACTCCGCTGTCTTTTCCTCGACCGGGCACAAGGGCTGGTATATGCGTGTGCTTGCTGATTTTCCCTTTACCGCTACCGTATCCAGCTCCCGGTAGATCATCCCGGGATAGCGTTTCATGGTTTCCTCGCCAACAATGGTTGGCACCTGGTATTGGCGGGTAATTCCCTGGAGCCGGAATGCCAGATTAACCGGGTCACCGATTACGGTATAGGCAAGGCGGTAACGGGATCCCATGTTGCCGACATTGACGGTCCCTGTATTGATACCGATGCCGATTGTAGGGGTTGGCAGATTGAGACTGTGGAAAACTTCTGCCAGCGTTTCCATTTGTCTGTGCATTTCGAAAGATGCCAGCACAGCTCTTTCTGCATGATTCTCGATACGGGAAGGCGCTCCCCAGAATGCCATCACGGAATCGCAACATACTTGTCTATGGTTGCGCCATAGCGGTAGAGGATCGATGTCATGGTATTGAAGTATTCGTTCAACAATTTGACAACTTCCCGGGGATCCAGCTGTTCCGACATGCTGGTGAAATTGCGCAGGTCACAGAAAAACACGGTCAGGAAACGTGCTTCCCCAAGGAGGGCTTCCTGCTTGGATTCGTAGTTGAGGGTATTGACGATTTCAGGGGGAACAAACTGGCTGAATACATCCAGCAGTTTCTGCTTTTCCCGTGTTTCTGCAAAATACTTGATCAGCACATTGATACCGAACAGCGTCAGTATCACCAGAAGATTGAACTGCATCGGCAGTTCGATATAACTGGTGGGTGAGTAGAGCGCTACCGCGAATGGTGGTACGGCAAGCATGAAGGCCAGTATCGAGGCAGCGATCGGACTCAGCACAGGCAATAACAGTGCCAGCACTACGCCTGACAGCAGCAGATAGATGAACTCGCCTGATTCGGTGACACGTGGGAAAACCAGGTTACCGGCCGGGTCCCTGAAATAGTCCAGGCTGAAGGAAATGTCAGGAATGAAGTTGTCCCTGAACTGCAACAGCCCCACCACATTGCTGATAAACACCAGAAACAGTAAAAGCATCAGCGCCATCTGGGGGACATTGGCTTTGTGGTTGGTTGTCAGTATCGACTTGAGTTTTTCAAGCATGCACTGTGGTGTCTTTATGTTCGGGGCAGGGATATTTGCTGCCAGGCTGTGATGAACCCCCGATGCAGCGGGATAATAACACAGCATCCCGGTGTGAATGTGCAGCTGGAGCCAATAGCCCGGACTGAAACATAAACAGGTTTCAAAAAAAAAGCCCCGACAGTGCGGGGCTTTATCCATGCCTTGTGCTTACATGCGGTAGCAAACGGTGTAAACAAGGTTTTCGTCGTAGGCAGTATCGGCTGAAGCAGCTGCAGTGCCAGGTACAGTGGTACCTGTAGTGTCTTCGAATGCGCGGAACCTGCCGGAATCCGGCTGGCCATCATCAAGCTGGGTATCCAGTGCAATTCCTGCACTACCAGTTACGTTGCTCATGCAGATTTTGGTACCAGCCATGTTGCCATCAATGGTCTCACCGGTAACACCAGTAAGGCCACCGAAGGGGTTGGCAGGTAAAACTGCAGCGGAAAGGGCAGTGCTTGGGTCGCCAGTGATGAAGCCTGCCGCGCGCAGATGGGTAAAGAAGCTTCCACCTTCGCCAGTACCGGCAAATACATCAGCTGCAACAGCATTGAGGATACCATTGGAATTGCCGTAGGCACCGGTCGGGATGTCAGCCCATGAACCTCCGCGTGCGACAAGATTGGTATTGGCTGTAGTAAGGCCGGCGTTGTCATCACCAGGCATACGACCATAGCGGTCCTGGTAGGAGAAAGTGGCCGCAGCAATACCGTTGAGATCATTGGTGGCAGATTTCACACGGGAATTTTCTATCAATTGCTGGCCCTGCAGTACACCACCCAGCAGCAAACCGATGATTACCAGTACGATGGCAATCTCGATCAGGGTAAAACCACGCTCTCTCCTGGCGGGTATGTTGGTCAAGGTTTTCATATCAACTCCATTGGTCTGTAAAGGGGCGTATTACCTGATAGTCCGGTAATCATGGGTCAGTACTTTAGATACAAAACTTAAGTCCTTCAATATGTAGGTTTTTTTTAAAAAACAGATGTAAAAAAATTTTACATGGTGCCGGGCAGGGAGAGCACAAAACGCAGGGCCTTGTCCGGTTCTGCCTGCACATTGAGGCTGCCACCCAGCGCGATCACCTGCTGCCTGGCCTGGTAGAGACCTATGCCCCGACCACCGCCGTGCTCACTCCAGAAGGGTTCGAACAGCCGTTCCGGATGCGGGAAAGGTTTGCCATGTATATCTTCTATATAAATCAGGCACTTGGGGGCATTTTTCAGTATATCTATGCGCAAGTGGGTGGAAGGGCTTCCGGGTTTGCGTTCCAGTCTTGAATAGTTGCCCAACAGATTATCGATAATACAATGCCGGCAGATGCCGGACAAGCCCATACAGAAATGTCGATCCGGAAATCTGACGATCAGGCTGTAAGCGCATTCGCTACCCCCGAGGCAGAGGCCGGGATAAACATATCTGATCCTCCCAGTGCGCCGGTAAATGTGCAGCCGGAGATTGCAGAAGAAGTCATAGCTGTGGCTTCCCCCGGAATTATTGCCACTGCAGAACCGGAGTCTGAGCAAGCTGTGGATATTGCTGTCAGCATGGACGAGACATCCACACGACAGCAGGCTGGTACTGCCCCGGAACAGGATCAGGTGGCGGCATTGCCGCAATCCGGTGGGCAATCATTAGCGCGACCATTCCAACAGGAAACAGCACCTCCTACTGTTACGCCGCCGGCGCCACCTCTGGCAACACTCATGATGGATCGTTCCACTGCCTGGCAGGCCTCGTTGTCGACAAAGCAGGGATATTCCATCCAGATGATTTCCATCCCCACTTCCGAAACTTTCACATTGCAGGAATACCTGGAGTTTCTTGAGCTCAGTGGCATGCTGGACAAGTCCTGGTTATGTCTGATTTCGGCAAACAACCGAAGGCGGGAACAGTGGCTGGTTTTCCATAATGAGTTTGACAGTCTCAGTTCTGCCAGAAACTATATAGATTCCCTGCCTCCCTATCTCGGCCAGCACAGTCCGTATGCACGCAATCTTGGTGATATAGCCTGTTCGAATCACTGAAATGGAGGACATTGAATGTGAATCCTTTGAGCAAGCACGCCAGTGTTGCTTTACCGTATAGGGGGTGAATGTTATAACTGCAGCCCAAAAATGGGCACAGACCCGCAACCCGGAAAATTACCCAGAAACTCAACGAGGGGAATGTAATGACAACCAAGAGATTTTCTTTTGCCAGCACCTTGCTGGCATTGTCAGTGGCTGCAGCTACCTGCGTATCAGCCCAGCCTGGGGGCGGTGAAGATGCGCCCAGAACACCAACACCAAGATTACCCGATGGTACTGTTGACCTGGGCGGCAACGGGGTCTGGAATCTGCCCTATATCACCAATTTTGCAGCTACCCTGGAAGGCTATGAAGATGGTGTGCGTCCGCCATTCCAGCCATGGGCAAGAGCCATGTGGGAATACAACCGGGGCAACCAGGTGAAATACGATCCCGAAGGCTTTTGTCTGCCTCCCGGCGGCCCACGTTCCATGGGCACACCTTACCCGGCTGAAATCATCCAGAATCGTGATCGAATCATCATCATCTTTGAGGGCGGCGGGCACGTTTGGCGTGAAATCTACATGGATGGACGCGAGCATCCACCTGCAGAAGAGTTGAACCCTACATATTTTGGCCATTCAGTTGGTCGCTGGGAAGGTGACACGCTGGTGATAGATACTGTCGGCTACAACGAAAAGACCTGGATTGACTTCAATGGTCACATGCATACCGAACAGCTGCACACCATTGAATACATCACTCGTCCCTACAAGGAAGTGATGCGCTATGAGGCAGTTATTGATGATCCGGGTGCCTATACCGATACCTGGAGAGTAGGCTGGAACATAAACTGGATTGAAGGTCAGGAGCTGCAGGACTATGTCTGCCAGGAAAACAACAAGTTCCTGCTGGACATGAAGGATGACCTTGGTCAGCCCTTCTTCGAGAAGAGCAGCGGACTGTAAGACTGCTTTTGGGCAGACACAAAATCAAAGAGCCCGGGAATTCCCGGGCTTTTTTTATCGCATTTTCCGGGGCCGTGTAGCAGGCAATGCTTACGGTGAAAGTATCGCTCTGGCAGAAATGGTCACTGAAACCCTGGAAGTACCCGGCTCTGCCTGCGGCGGCGCGAAATCAGCACGCAGCATTGCTGCACCACTCATTTCCATTGGCATATAGGCTTGCCCGAAATTGGGGCTGCCATCCATGCTCACTTCCACAAGTTCGGCACTGTTCCTGCCAAGCGCCCTGGCAGCCGCCTCGGCTCTTCCTGTCAGTTTCTCAAGCGCTGACTGCAACAGTTCTGCGGAGACAGTTTCATGGAGGGAAGGGGAAAGGGAATAATAGAGGCCGTTCATCGTCATGCCGGATTCCTGTAATTTTCCAGCCATTTCAAGCAGGGCATCACTGTTGGTGCTGCGCAAATCCATGCTTTGTTGCGCACGCCAAACAGGATTCTCAATGTCATTACGGGAAGGCCGTTCAGTTGGCACCATCGAGACACGGTATCTGCCGGTAGTAAAGTCCACCTCACTGCTGTCCTGCAGCAGTTTGATCGCTCCAGCAATGGCCTCGTTGACTTCATTCTGGAGTGCGGTCTGGTTACGCCCCTGAACGGTAAATACCAGACTGGCATTGAGCGTATCCTGATCAACTTCTTTCTGCTCGGTGAGATTCAGGTTCAGTGCTATTTGTCCCGGCGCCAATGTGCCCAGACTGAGTTGATTCTGGGTATGTCCCTGTAGTGGCAGCAACAGCATGGAAATGATGAGCAGGCCGTATAGTCCGGCACTAATATCCGTGTTGAAATTCATCAGTGTTCTCCGTGTGACCAGAACCAAGTGTAGTACATCACAATCATGAAATTGTCGCGAAATTGTAAAAAAAACGCCGGCATAAAGCCGGCGTTCATCATTTTGACTGTGAGGTGTCATTTCATCCGCAGGACAAAGATGTCGTCATTCCTGCTGGGATCAGTGGCGGCCCTGATTTCGGTCACTTGCCCGGCGCTGACAGGTGGGGCTGAATTTCCCCAACTGCTGCGAATGAAGGTGATGGCATCCGCAATCTGCTGATCACTGAGCAGTTGTCTGAAATATGGCATGTCGTTCACATCGGGGCCTTCATCGGCAATTACCCTCAATGAGCCATTGAGTGTGATATTGATCAGAGAACTCGGGTCAGGATCCATGACTACCGGGTTGCCTGCCAGCGGAGGTTGGTACGGGTAATAGCCCGCGCCACTTGTCACATGGCAGTTCGAGCAATATTCGTAATACACCTGTGAACCGGTTTTGCTGAAATCCAGCGCAAGCAGTTGCTGAGTTTCAGCATCACTGTAACTGTAAGGGGTAGCGCCGCTTTCAGCGACAGCAGACAGTGACTTTAGATATTCCGCCATACCCTGAAGGTCGTCATCACTCATATGGGTAGTGGAGTTATTGACAACTTCAACCATGGTGCCGAATGCAGTACCGAAACGGTTGTGGCCCGTTTTCAGGAATTCAACAATGTCGGCTTCTTCCCAGCGACCCAGACCGGAGTTGGGATCACCGTTAAGGCTTGAAGCCATCCAGTGGTCAAGCGGAGCACCTGAAAGATAGTCGCTGTCGCTGCTGTCGAGTGCTTTTTCCTGCATGAGCAGTCCGCGGGGTGTGTGGCAGGCACCACAGTGACCAAGACCTTCAACAAGATAGGCGCCCCGGTTGAAAAGGTCACTTTTGCTGTCGTCCGGAGTATAGGGGTTGTCATCAACAGTCAACAGGTTCCAGATGGCAAGTGGCCAACGCTGGCTTTTGAAGCCTGTGATATCGGACGGCAGGTTGGGCTCGTTTGCCGGTTCGACTTCATTCATCAGGAAGTCATAGAGTGCACGCATGTCCTGTTCAGACATTTTGGCATATGAGGGGTAGGGCATGGCCGGGTACAAGCGGTGGCCGTCTCGGGCAACACCAGTTCGCATGACACGATCAAATTCGTCGAACGTATACATACCGATCCCATGGGTATCATCCGGTGTGATGTTGGTGGCATAGATATTCCCCAGCATTGGCACGGCCATTTTCAGGCCTCCAGCCAATGGCTCACCTTCCGGGATGGAATGGCAGGCGACGCAGTTCCCTAGTCGTGCCACATATTCTCCATGAGAGATGCCAACTGCAGCAGCCTGGGCAGCACTGTCAGTGGCAAAGGTGCTTTCTGTGGTTACAGCCTCTGAGCCGCAACCTGCAATCATTACAGCAAGTGTCAGGCCGGTGGCCATGGTTCTGAAAGACATGTTTTCCCCCTCAGGATAGTATTTGTTGTTTCACAGGCAGCTGATCTGTGGGTCAGTCTGCCCTGGTATCTGGTTGTCTGTTCCAGGCCGGCCGGTTTCCCGAATTTGCCGCTTGCCAGAACAGGATCGCCAGCAGATTGAAAGATGCATTGCCGGTATTGCCTGCAGCAGCCCGAAAGGTTAGCAAAATACATCCGCATTGCCTACGGTTCCTTTCATTAATGCATCATGCCGGCGCTGGCAGCTGGACTCGACAGTTGCCAGTCAGTTTGCGTCAATCCCTGTTCTATCAGGTTGGTGAGCAAGGCTATGGTGGCACTATCCAGGTTCAGGTTCAGGCCCTGACCATCTTCAGGCAAAAGTTGCAGACTTACTGCGCCTCCTTTGGGTTTGCTGACGTTGATTATGAAACCGAGAACCCCCTTTTCACCCAGCGGGTAACTGGTGGTGGTATCAGTTTCGAAAGGTTTGTCAAAGGCACCCTGTTTGAGTTTTTTGGCAAGTTCACCTGTTCTTGCCTGTA
This sequence comes from Gammaproteobacteria bacterium, assembly GCA_030831125.1. Classification (GTDB taxonomy): domain Bacteria; phylum Pseudomonadota; class Gammaproteobacteria; order Pseudomonadales; family Pseudohongiellaceae; genus CAILUG01. Next base: position 10,438 of record JAURLQ010000047.1, on the reverse strand, counting down.
TTGGCGTGCCCAGTTCATCCAGCTGGCTTTCCAGTACCTTGAGCAGCAGTGCCGTATACCGCCGTGTCAGCCAGATCCTGAACTCCTCTCCTTTGGAGGTGACCTTCATCAACAGCCTGTCTTCGGAAGGAAGATAGCTGATGTTGATCTGCTGGAGTGAAGAAGCCATGGGGTATTGTATTCCGGAACGGGGTCAGATAATTGATGGGTGGGTAGATTCCCTAGCATGCCTTTATCCATTCCGGGTGGTCAAGTACATGATACTTTTGATTATGCTGAAAGAAACACCATGGGAGCGCTGTCATTATCAATCTTGTGCATGGATAATTGACTGACACCCGTGTGTCATTTCCATGGGAATGGCGAGCCATGAAGATACGGGATACTTCAAGATCATTTCCTATATATGTTTCCTCTATACGATAGAGGGGACGGAAAGGAAGATATCACGGCTGGTTTCATGAAAACCGTCAGCAGGGAGTAAAATGAAATTCTTCAACCAGAAACAACTGGCGATCTGCCTGCTTGTTTTGACTGCTATACCTTTTCCGGTACTGGCGCTGATGAAATTATCAGGCCAGTCGGCATCAACTGTTGACCCGGTCCTTATGCTCCATGTCTATACCGGAGTGCTGACTGCATTTACCGCCGGGATGCAGTGGTCTATCCATTTCTGTAAACGCACAGCAGACTCTGTATACCTGTTCAGCGTATTCATTCTTGTTCTGGTACTTTACAGCCTTTTCAGTGCGGGGGAGAAATCCGGTCTGGCTCTTGCATTGCCGGGTGTGGTGATGACCTGGATCATTGAGTTGAGGTTGAGCAGACAAAGGGTCACTACAGCCTGGTTCTGGCATGGAAGATGCATTGTCTCTTTTGCCGCTGTGGCAAGTATCCTGCTGGTTCTCGTTGTCTGACCGGCAGAATTCAATCAGGAGAACCGGCATGAGCAGTACTGGAGCTTCAATTCTCGTTACAAGACGTTGGCCAGAGGCAGTTGAAAATGCGCTGGCTAAAAAGTTCGATGTCACATTCGTGAATGCCTCACTGTCCAGATCACAGTGGCAAGAGGCTTTCAGTAACTATGATGCCATCTGTCCATGTGTTACCGACAGGATTTCCGCAGACCTCTTCCCTGATACCGGCATCAGAACGAAATTGCTGGCCAATTACGGTGTTGGTTACAACCATATTGATCTGGAGGCGGCCCGCTCCAGAAACATCCTGGTGAGCAATACCCCTGGTGTACTGACAGATGCTACTGCAGATCTTGCAATGACTCTGCTGTTGATGCTTGCACGCAGGGCAGGGGAAGGCGAGCGTCAGCTTCGCAGCGGGAACTGGCATGGTTGGTATCCCACCCATCTGATGGGCACCATGATTACCGGAGCCACACTCGGCATTGTCGGTATGGGCAGAATAGGGATGGCAATGGCCAGAAAGGCACACTATGGCTTTGGCATGCAAATTCTGTATCACAATCGCAGCATCGTGGATGATGCATGCGTGTCCGAAATGAAGGCTGAATATTTCAGTGAACTGGATGACATGCTGGGGCGTGCCGACTTTGTTTCCCTGCACTGTCCCGGGGGCAAGAACACACACCATATGATGGATGCCGGTCGTTTTGCCTGCATGCAGTCACATGCTTATCTGATCAACACGGCCAGGGGAGATGTGATAGATGAAGCTGCACTGGTTGAGGCGCTGGGTAAAGGCCAGCTGGCTGGTGCAGGCCTTGATGTCTATGAGGATGAGCCCAAGGTGAGTCCCGGCCTGGCAAATATGGAAAATGTTGTGTTGCTCCCGCATCTGGGTAGTGCAACAACAGTTACCAGAACGGCTATGGGTATGCGGGTGCTGGCCAATCTGGAAGCATTTTTTTCAGGAAGGGAACTGCCAGACAGGGTAGTCTGAAGTCGCTCCCGGCGATCATTGCCAAATGATCCTGAACCCGGATTGTCCAGGCTTCATACAAAGATTTCCACAAGGAAATTCTGCATGGCCTGCCAGGCCCTTTTTTCTGCAAGTGCATTGTAGGCCATACCGTTTTCAGGCGCGTTTGCCTCCGGGTTGGTGAAGGCATGGAGTGTGCCGCCATAGGCATGTATCTGCCAGTCAACTCCTGCGCTGCTAAGCTCTGTTTCAAGAGCCAGTACTTTTTCAGGGGGTACCATCGGGTCATCATGTCCGTGCAGGGCAAGTACTTTTGCCTTGATGGTTTCATTCGGCAGCTGTTCCGGGGCATTGAACAGCCCGTGAAAGCTCACCACCCCCTTGAGATCGGCACCACTGCGCGCCATGTCCAGCACACACAGTCCCCCAAAGCAGTACCCTATGGCAGCGATCCTGCCCTGATCGACCATGCTGACTGATCTGGCTGCTTCAATGCCAGCCAGCAGCCTTTTTCGCAGCATGGCCCTGTCCTGCAGAAAGGGTGTCATCAGGGCGGCATTTTCATCATTGTTTTTGCCGAAAATACCCTTGCCATAGTTGTCGATGGCAATCCCCACATACCCCTGTGCTGCGAGCTTGTCTGCTTTTTCGCACTCAAAGGCAGCACGTCCGCCCCAGGCATGGCTGACAATCACCGCCGGTCGTCTGGGGGCTTCTGTAGCCGGGAGGGCGACATAGGCTTCAAGCAGGGTTTCGCCATCGTGGTAATCAAGGAAATAGCCTGACATGGAAAGTACTCCTGATCATACAGACCCTGATTATATACAGCAGGATAGTGGTGGGAACACAAGGTCTACAGAACAACAGATCAGATGGTCCGGAATCAAGGCAGGCAAATTGTGTTTTACTTCATCAATTGAAATGCAAACAATGCTGGTTTAGGCTCACCGCAATCAACAGTTTCTGAAGTTCCGGAGTGTTACCGTGGCTCAGCAGGAAGTTCCCGTCATCAATCTGAGACATGCCTTTTCCATGCGGATCAACAACAGTGGTCGCATTGAATTTGAGGGGGCAATGAGAAAATCTGTCTTTGAGCCCGTAAGCGGAGGTGAAATCTGGGGGCCACGCCTGCAGGGCAGGGTAGTGCCGCAGAGCGGGGCCGACTATGCCACAAATGAGCTTACAGACGCCCATATGATGCTGCAGGCAGCTGATGGCACCTGGATCCACATGAACCTGCTGGGTTTTGAACATGCCGACAATGGTGAGGCCTATTTCAGGGTAGCGCCCTATTTTGATACCCCCCGTGGCACACATGAATGGCTGAGCAAGACGGTTTTTGTCGGCAAAGGCGAGCGGCACCAGAATCCCTCACACTGTATCCTGCATATTCATGAAGTACTCTGAACCAACAGGTGGGCAAACCGCGATATTGTCTTCGCAGCTGCACAGGAGAAGTATTCTGAAGCTGGGGTGTCTGACAGCCCTTACGGCACCAGCGGCAGGTGCGTGGGCAGTATCCCCTCTCCATGCATACAGGCTTGAAGCTGAGACAAGCAAGACTTTCCGCAAGGGAGATGTGTTGCTGGTTGATACCGGAAACAGTGTATATCGGGGGGATGGCCTGTACCTGTACCCGGATTGGGGGCAGCCTCGTCCCTATCTCATCACCGCAGAGGCAGACAGGGTGCTGGCGTTTCGTGATCCTGATACTGCCCGAATCCTGTGGGAAGACCGGTTTTCGGATAAACCACAGTTTGCCGGAACAGTGGTTTTTCATGTTGCATCAGGCCGTTATCCAGCAGTTGAGGGCTTTGCCCGACTGGAAATAAAGACGCATCCGGATATTGCCTGAATCTCTTATTGCAGGGCTTTAGCCTTGAGGAAACCCGGATATTTCCCCTGGAATCGTGTCAACCACCCTCCTTTATGTGCGTTTTTGCTATACACGGATGCATTCCGGGGCTACATATGACGATTTTACAGAACATGTTGCACTCTGGTGACCTTGCACTGATGCTTGGCTATGATTGCGGCAGCAGTGACAAGGCCGGGAGTAGCACTCTGCAACAGCAACGTATTCTTGACAGGTTTTTTGCAGGGGTTGAAAAGCGTGCCTACTGTATGGCGTACATTGCAACCAGTAGTACTGAAGATGCCCTGGACATTGTGCAGGACACCATGCTCAAGATGGTTGAAAAATATTCAGACAAACCCGAGGATCAGCTGAACCCGCTGTTTTTCTGCATATTGCAGAGCCGCATAAGGGACTGGTACCGCAGGTCGGCAGTGCGAAACAGATTCCGGAGTTGGCTGGGTAGCAACACTGATGAAGAGGAGATGGAAGACCCTCTGGAGCAGATTGCGGATCCGGCAGGAAGATCGCCGGAAGAAATTCTGGAAACCAGAGGAAATCTCAAGGACCTGGAAAAGGCACTGAGACAGCTTCCCCTGAGGCAACAACAGGTTTTCCTGTTGAGGGCATGGGAAGGTCTGGATGTTAAACAGACTGCAAAAGCCATGAAATGTGCTGAGGGCAGTGTAAAGACACATTACTCAAGGGCGCTTGCTGCATTGCGAGCGAAGCTGGACAAAGAGTGACAAGGCCATGAGCAACAAGACACAGCATGATGCTGCATCGTTTGATGATAGCAAACCGGGAGAAAGGCAGCCTGATCCTTTTCTCAGTGCCGTGTGTTGCGAACTGGACCATGGATGCGATGGACTTGACGGCCATACACTTTCCCGCCTCAACCGTATCCGGCACACTGCTCTTGAACATAAACGCTCACCGATGCAGTTCTGGTTGCCTACCGGGGGAGTGGTTACGGCCTGTATGCTGGTGTTGGCTGTTTCTCTCAATGGCATGCAAACTGAAAGCGCTTTGGAAGCGCCGGCCCTTGAAGATCTGGAAATACTTACTTCGACCGAGAATCTGGAGTTTTTCGAAGATTACGAGTTTTACCAGTGGCTGGCGGAAAATGAGAGTTCCGTCTAGTGTCATCAGGTCCCGGATTCTCATTGCTTCTGGCTCTATTGGCCTGTTGTGGCTTGCAGGCCCAGCAGGAACGCTCGAAAGGCAACGAGGCAGATGAGAGTTTTATCAGCCTGCTCGAGTTCATTGGTGAATTCACCACTGTCGACGGGGAATGGATAGACCCCGAGATTATTGAGGAGAGTACCCTGCTGGCAGATGAAGAAATACCGGATACCGACAATGGACGTGACAGTAGGCCACAACCGGTTACAGCAACGCCACAAGGCAGGTAGCAACAATCAATGTACAAAGAAGCTGCAAATACAGTAAACAAGACTTACCTTTGGGCAGTCGGGCAACAGGCATGGCAGTCATGAAAAATTTGATACTGACAGTTCTGCTGTTTTTGCCGGTTTTTGCCTGGTCCCAGGAAAGTCTGGATTGGCAGAGCCTGAGCGAAGAACAACATCAGATTCTGGCTCCTCTTGCAGACTCCTGGGACAGGATGCCGCTTCAGCGTCGTGAAAACATTCTCAACGGTGCCAGGCGCTGGGAAGGACTTTCGCCGCAACAAAGGCAGCAGGCCCAGAGGCGATTCCAGGACTGGAATCAGCGTTCGCCCCAGCAACGCGACATGATCAGGGATCGTTTCAACCGTTTCCAGACCTTGCCCCCTGAACAGCAACGCGCCCTCAGAGAGCGTTTCCGGGACTTCCAGAACATGCCGGAAGAGAGGCGTCGTACGCTGCGTGAGCAGTTCCAGAACAGACCACAGCGCCCTGGTGTCCCTGGAATCAGGCCCCCCCGTCCTCCCGAAGGGGCACCAGGACGACCCAATGCCCCACCACAAGGGCGTGGCAGGTAGGAAATACTCCCTGTTTGCGCGGTATATAGGTATATACCCCACATCGGGTCCTGCTTCTTGATTTGAACAATGCTCATCAGTATTCTGCCTGTTTCCTGCATTTTCGAGGAAACTCCCTTGTCGTCGGCAGATTCACAGCCATTTCTCATTCGCAGTTTTCTGCTCTTTTTGGGTATCAGTTTGCTACCCCTTTCAACTGCAGCCCAGAATGGTGCGGAGTCGGGTGCATCGGCGCCCCTTTTGCTGGCTGACAATTCAACATCAGCGCCGATTGATGCCGTACGGGTAGCACTATCAGAGCCCAAGTGGCCTGAGGGGCTCTTGTTGTGGCCATCATCTGAACGCTATCTGTTATGGGTTGAACTGGAAGAAGGATGGCTGAAAGTACTCGAGAGGCGTGACAACGGAGGCTTGGTGATGCGTCGTCAGGTGCCCGTTTCCACAGGTAAAATGGGAATCGGGAAGACGCGCGAAGGGGACCAGAAAACCCCTGCCGGAATCTACCGGATAACCAGTTTTCTGAGTGATATTGAGCTGGATGATTTCTATGGACAGGGTGCATATCCATTGAATTACCCTAATTCACTGGATCGTTTGCAGGGCAGAACCGGTCATGGCATATGGTTGCATGGATTACCCAAGGGCGTGGACAGCAGACCCTACCTTGATAGTGATGGCTACATAGTCATTGACAATGAAAATCTGCAGGCAATTGCTGCTGAAATTGATCCAGGCCGAACAAGCATCATACTGAGCCCCGTTTCCCTGAATTGGATCAGTGCAGAATCGGGGAGGCAGAAAAGTGAAGCGCTCATGTCCGAGCTGCTGGCCTGAAAGGACTCGTGGGAGGCAAAGGACAATCAGCGTTACCTGGATTATTATGCCGAGGATTTCAGCGATCTGAGCCGTAACCGCAAGGATTGGGCCAGTTACAAGACCAGGGTCAATGACGGCAAGGAATACATCAGGGTGTCTATTTCCGATGTCAGTATGGTGACAGACCCGTTGAACGAGTATCTGGTTCGTGTGCGTTATTACCAGAATTACGAAAGCGACAATTACCGTTGGAAAGGCTGGAAAGAACAACTCTGGCGGGAAGGCAGCGCCGGCTGGCAGATTGTCTATGAAGGCAATGGATGAAATTCCGGGAAAGCAGCACCTACAGGATCATCAATAACCCAATGATGCAGACAAGCAGAAAACATTTCACGGCTGGAATGCTCTTAGCACTGTGCCTCACGATCGCAGCATGTGTCGTTACAACTGACACTCTGGACAATGAGCCTCAGGTGCAGGTGCCAGCGGTGACCGAAACTGTTACGCAAACACCTGAGCAGGAGACAGCCGGACAGGAAGTGGCATTGCCTGCCGAACAGGTGGGAGATTCTCTTGTGGATATCACTGTGCCGCCCATGGATGACACGGCCGGACAACAGCAACCTGAGGCCGCGACTCCCCTGGTTTCCTTTTTACCTGAGCCCGTAAAGGTCACGCCAGAACCCGATATTGCTCCTGTTATCGATATACGTCAGCTTGCCATTGCACGAGACAGCGTAAGGGTCCTGTGTGACCAGATAGGTAACAAACTTGGCAGTGTCAGTGTTGAAGATTGTAACGCCCAGGATCTTCAGTATACCGGTGCATTCAGTATCAATCAGAGGTCGTTGGTGACCAAGGAAATTGTGCCGGTCAGACCTGTGCCAATGGATTTCAAGGTCTTGATCATGGGTGGAATTCATGGTGACGAGTATTCCTCGATCTCCATCATGTTCAAATGGCTGGAGTTGTTCTCCCCCATGTCTCTTGAAGGTGAATATCACTGGCGCTTTGCACCCCTTGTAAACCCCGATGGCCTGCTGGATGGCCAGGCAAAGCGTCAGAATGCCAATGGTGTGGATCTGAACCGGAATTTCCCGTCAGAAGTCTGGAGTGCCAGTGCAGTCAAGTACTGGCAGGAAAGTACCGGAAGCAATCCAAGACGCTTCCCGGGTAATGGTGCAGCCAGCGAGCCGGAAGTCCAGTGGCTGGTTGACCAGATTGAGGAGTTCCAGCCTGATGTGATTGTCTCCGTGCATGCACCTTATCACCTGCTTGATTTTGATGGCCCTGCCGTTGCTCCTGACAGGATCGGTGAGTTGTATCTGCACCAGCTGGGTGTATATCCCGGTTCTCTGGGAAATTATGCCGGGCTGAACAAGAGAATCCCTGTGGTTACCCTCGAACTGCCTTCTGCGGGCATAATGCCCAGCGATGACCAGATCGATCTCATGTGGGTTGATCTGGTCAACTGGCTGGACAGGAAAGGCAGGAACATTCTCAGGGCGCAGGCTTCAAACTGATTTGAATTGCTGAGCAGGTCGCTTTTGGAGTTACGCGAGCTGGCTGAATCCACATCTGAATCAGGCCTGCTGCATGAATATGGTGCCTCACCGGGTAACACACACATCGGCCTGACTGGGGACTTCATGTAAATCATCCGATATTGACGGGTGGGATCATGAAAATGTGACACTCTTCACACAACTTCCATGCTGTTTACACATTGGCGCCATTCCAGCACAGCTAATGTGAATGAATTGGGGAATATCCGAGGAAGATCAAGCACATGCATTAATCCGGCATGGGTGGCTGGTTATAATTGCGAGCAGTTCCCACCATGGCCGGATCCCCAGATGAAGTATGTAACACAGGCAGTTGTCAGGCAGATACCAGCAGTCCTGACTGGCCTGCTCACCTGTTGTCTCATGATCGCTGTGCCGTCCCTGGCCCAGGAGACTGTCGACTCCCGGGGTAATCTGACACGCAAGCGCATAGAAATTGTCCGCACTGAGCTGGCTCCCGAGCTGGATGGGGTGCTTGATGATGAAATCTGGCGTCAGGCAACCGTCATATCCGACCTCCACCAGTTCCAGCCGGTGGATCAGGGCATGCCTTCGGAAAGAACCACTTTCTACATTGCCTACAATGAACGCTTCTTCTATCTGGCAGCCAGACTCGAAGACAGCTCTCCTGCAGAGATCATCAATCGTCAGCTGGTACAGGGCGGGGGACTTGGTGCTGACGATTCTTTCGAGTTCATTCTCGATACTTTCAACAACGGCAGAACCGGCTACCACTTCCAGATCAATCCCAACGGAATTCGCAGGGAAGGCGTGTATGAGAATCCGAATTCGCTGAATCGCGACTGGAAAGGTATCTGGAAGGTTGAATCCAGAATTGACGAAAACGGCTGGACTGCCGAGGTTGCCATTCCGTTCAATACCCTGAATTTCAATCCTGACACTTCCGAATGGGGCTTTACCGCGGCCAGGACCATTGCCCGCAAACGTGAAGAGGTAGCGTGGTCCTCTTTCAACCGCAACATCAATCCGACTACAACTGGCCTGATCTATGGCATTCACGATATCCGTCAGGGAAAAGGGCTGGATATTATTCCTTCCATTACCACTGCGTATTCCGAAGATTATGTTACTGGTGCAAGCGGAGAGAGATTCGACCCCTCGGTCAATGTCTTCTACAAGATAACGCCCAATCTGACCGGCGCCCTTACGGTCAATACCGATTTTTCTGCAACTGAAGTGGATAATGTGCAGGTAAATCTGTCCCGGTTTTCGCTGTTTTTTCCCGAGAAACGCGATTTCTTTCTGCAGGATGTCGATATATTCAATTTCGGCGGCCTGAGCCAGAACGGCATTCCTTTTTATTCACGTCGTATTGGCCTGAGCCGCACGGGCCAGCCGGTGGATATCGATGTGGGCACCAAACTCACGGGTCGTGTAGGTGACTGGAATGTAGGTGGCCTGGTGGTTCAGCAGGGAGACCAGCCTGGTCTGGCAGGGCAGACTGTTTTTGTCGGCAGGGCTTCAGCCAATGTGCTGTCAGAGTCCAATGTTGGCGTGATTCTTACCCAAGGTGATCCTGCCAGCGATCTGGACAACACGGTAGCAGGTGTTGATTTCCGTTATCAGAACACACGTTTCTCGGATACCCATACCCTGCGCGGCAATGCGTGGTACCAGCAGTCAGATACTCAGGGATTGTCAGGGGACGACAAGGCCTATGGCCTGCAGGCGAACTTCGATACCCAGAGTAGTGGATTCGGATACTTTGCCAACTACCAGTATTTCGGCAAGGAATTCAATCCGGCTCTCGGTTTTGCCAACAATACCGGCATCCGCAGCGTGGATCTGGGGACCAACGGGCGATACTTCCTGCGTAATCATGATGTAATCAGGAACCTGTTTACCTTCATGCGTTTCGGTTATACCGAAGTACTGGAAACTGGTGAAATGCAGAGTTCGGACTGGTTCTGGCGAGTGCTCAACATCAGTACCCACCGCGGCGACCAGATTGGTTTCGGCGGCTTCAGGAATCAGGAAGGTCTCGACAGGGATTTCCAGATCCGCCCTGGTATAATCATACCCAAAGGCAAATATACCTTTACCGGTGTCCAGGGAGAAATTCGCAGCTCTGATCAACGTGCCTTTTCTGCACGGTTGAATTTCAACAATGGTGGTTTCTATGATGGAGACCGCACGCAATACAATTTCAATATGAGCTACAGGCCCAATGAGCATCTGGATCTTGGTCTGGACTACAACTGGCAGGACATCAGTCTGCCGGCTGGAGACTTCATAACCCGCGTTATCAGGGCAAATGCCAACTATGCTTTCAACTCCAAGTGGTCCTGGATAAATCTG
>JAURLQ010000046.1 GCA_030831125.1 Gammaproteobacteria bacterium | reverse complement strand
ACCAGGGCGGTATAGTCCGCGAGTGGGTAAAGTGGGACTACGAACTGCGCCCCGGGCAGGCTCCCGAGGAAATCGTGGGCCGTGCGCTGGATATAGCCATGAGCGAGCCGAAAGGTCCCGTTTATCTGTGCATGCCGCGTGAAGTGCTCGGCGATCTCACCCGAAAAAGACCTGCACCTCCGCGAGACCGGCAACTGGGCAGCTTGCCCGCAGCACCTTCCAGCAAAGGTATTGAGCAGACTGCCCAGTGGCTGGCGAATGCAAAATGTCCACTCATCATTACCTCATGCACAGGTCGCGATGCCGGTAATTTCAGCAAACTATCCCGCATGGCCGAAACCTGGGGCATTGGTGTTGCCATGCCCGGAGAACCGGGCGCGCGTGAAATCAGCATTCCGACAACACATCCGATGTTCATGGGTGTACATCCGGCAGAGTTGATCGCAAAAGCTGACGTAATCATCTCTCTCGATTGTGAGGTTCCCTGGTGGCCCAGCAAGGTGACACCGCAACGCGATGCAAAACTGGTGCATATATCTGCTGACCCGATGTTCAATCGTTATCCTGTAAGGGGATTCGCAATGGATCTTGCGATTTCAGGCTCTTCTTCAATTGCCCTGTGTATGCTGGACGAAGCACTCGGTAAGTGTTGTTCTGCCGATTCAGCAATTGTCAAAGCACGGAAGAATCTGTTTTCCTCACTGTCAACCAGCCGCAAAAAACATCATGCGGCACTGACAAGTTCAATGGAAGATCGCTCACCGGTTCATGCGGCGTGGGTGGCACATTGCGTGAACAAGGTGATTACCGAAGATACCGTGATAGTGAATGAAATGGGTGTACCACTGGATTTTCTGGAACTGACCACACCACGCTCCTACTTTTCTTCAAGTCTTGCAGGCGGCCTTGGCTTTGGTCTCGGCGCAGCCATTGGTGTGAAGATGGGCAACAGGAATAAACAGGTCATCCTGATAGTAGGTGATGGTTCCTATATGTTCGGATGTCCGACTGCAGCGCATCACACGGCCAAATTGTACGGTCTTGCCACCACAACCATCGTGATGAACAACGCCAGATGGAATGCTGTACACCGATCTACTCTTGGTATGTATCCTGATGGGCTTGCATCAAAAGAACACCCGATGCCGCTCGTATCGCTCGGCGACTCTCCCGAGTACCACGACATAATGAAAGCCTGTGGCGGTCATGGAGAAAAGGTGGAAAATCCCGGCCAGCTGTTGCCTGCTCTCAAACGTTGCCTTGCTGCAAATGCCGAGGGTAAATCAGCGCTGCTCAACCTGGTGACTGGAGACTGATACTGCCCCTCACTCGACCATTTTTGCGTTATTAACGTAAATTTCAGGGGGCAGAAAGTCTGACGCTGTAACCGGGCTTGCCCTGACCCTGAAAACAGTCTGCTTTCGCTCACATGCAGGAAAATCCGGTAAGCCTGCAGTTACCAACAGTCAGTTCAGCGCCCGGTTTGTGAATCAGTTCACATTGAATCACAGTGCAGTACACCAGACTTTTTGGCATCAATACCCGCTCTCACTCCTGATTTGACACCGCAACTCATTGATATATATAGATATATATTTTCAGCTACAGGATTGCTACGGCACTTTCCGGCAAATTCTGGAGGAGACGATAGTTTTACCCTGAAATTCAGCCGCATTTTGGAACCTGAGGCACTGAAGTTGGACACAATTTAGCTGAATTGGGCAATTGTGTCCCTGTGTCAGGGGCCGGACAGTACCTTTTACCCCTCTTTTGGATATGTCAAGACATGAAATGCGCGAGTGGACTCACTATAATCAACGTCCGCGTTTTGGTCCGCATTAGGGGATGACGCGGTAAAGGCCTCGCTAGTAACAATGTACGAAGCAGTACAAAGGTACAAAAATAACTGAGTAATCGAGACTAAGGACTAATATGGCAACTTCCAAATCAAGCAAGAGCAAACCAGCCCTGACTCAGGCAGAAGACTTCACTTCAAACTCCATTGAAGAACAGACTGCCCGTTTCCTGGCTTCCGGCGGCAAGATCCAACAGATTCCGCTGGGTGTAAGTGGCCAGGTAGCCACTTCAGGCCCCAGACACATCACGCTGGGCAAACGTCACCTTCAGGCCCAGTAACAAGAACAACAACAATACACAGCAAGATTCCGATTTCTTTTTTCTGCTTTGCTGCTTTGACCCTGCCCTCCGGCGGGGTTTGTTTTATCTGGCCCACAGGAATCTGTTCCTTCTTGTCCATGATGCAAGAGTCCAATAAGCTCTCTGAAGTTTTCTGTTTGAAGAAACGCCGTGACTGACATTCCCAGACCATTGAAACTGCAAGCCCTGCAACACATGCTGGCACCGCGTGAGCGTGATGCCCATAAAGGCAGTTTTGGTCATGTGCTGGTAGTGGGCGGTGATGAGGGATTTGGAGGTGCAGCACTCATGGCAGCAGAGGCTGCTGCGCGCTCAGGTGCTGGGCTGGTGTCAGTTGCCACTCACCCTGCTCATGCCGCTTCATTTCTCACCAGAAGGCCCGAACTGATGGTAAAAGCCATCGGCAATCCGGATGTTATTAACACGCTGGGGGCTCGAATTACCACCCTGATCCTCGGGCCGGGCCTGGGGCAAAGCGCCTGGTCTGCTGCCTGTTTCAGATCAACACTGGAACTGGCGAGGGATAGAGATATACCGATAGTAATTGATGCAGATGCTTTGAATCTTATTGCAAAGGAACCCGGTTATTTCAATTCTCATAACCTGAGTAAGCACATACTTACTCCGCATCCCGGAGAAGCCTCAAGACTGCTACTGGCAGCTGGCAAATCTACTGGGCTCTCCCGCATTGACAGTGCCATTGCAATCCAGGCTGGCTATGGTGGCGTAGCTGTCCTGAAAGGGGCAGGTACTCTTGTTTGTTACCAAACAGTTACGAAAGTGCAACTTGATTGTTGCCAGCATGGTAATCCCGGCATGGCAACCGGAGGCATGGGCGATGTCCTGAGCGGCATCATCGCAGGCATGCTGGCTCAGGGCTTTTCACCTGTGGATGCTGCCAGGCTCGGCGTGTGCCTGCATGGCAGGTCGGCCGATATGGAAGCTGAAAAGCTTGGTGAACGAGGCTTGCTTGCCACCGATCTGTTCAATTCCCTCAGGATACTTTTGAATCCATGAACAGTATGTTTCTGGCTGACGAAGTAGCCACTGAGTCCTTTGGTGCCTGTCTTGCCGCTATCTGCGAGGGCAAAGGCCTGTTCACGCTACAGGGAAATCTGGGCGCAGGAAAAACCACATTATCCAGGGGATTGATCCGGGCCCTTGGGCATTGCGGTAAAGTCAAAAGTCCTACCTATACTCTGGTGGAACCCTATGAAATTGGGGAATTTCGCATTTATCACTACGACCTGTACCGGCTGAGCGATCCGGAAGAGCTGGAATTCCTTGGCATGCGGGAACAACTCGGCAGTGATTGCCTGACACTGGTGGAATGGCCACAAAAGGGTGCCGGACTCTTGCCCGTTCCCGACCTTGCCCTCACTCTGGAAATGGACGGCCAGGGACGACGCATTTCCTGGTTAGCGGGCACAGAATCGGGTGAAATGATGGCTGTCCGACTGGCTAAAATCACCCTATCCTAGAATTATTCTGGATTTCATCCGCAACTCCCTGTAAATTATAATTTTATTTGCACCACAACCTGGTCTGAAATGAGCTTGCGCAGCCTTTCGACATTAATTTTATGCCTCGTTTGCTTCGGCAGTCATGCTGCTGTGGTGGAAGACGTGCGCACTTATCGCTCTCCGGAATATACCCGCCTGGTTTTTGACCTCAGCAGTGTTATTGACCACCGGATCTTTACGCTGGAAGACCCTCACAGGGTGGTGATCGACCTGGTTTCCTCTGAACTGCTGGGCAGCCTTAATGATATGGATCTGGACGGTACCCCCATCAAACAGATCCGCAGTGCAGTACGCAATGACCACGATGTCAGGGTAGTGCTCGATCTGGATCACAGGGTACAACCCCGCAGCTTCATCCTTGCCCGCAATGAACAATACGGTGATCGCCTGGTTGTTGATCTGTATGACCCGGACGCACCCACTGCCAGTATTCCCTTGTCTGTTGAAGCACTGGATGAAAGCAAACGCGATATTGTAGTGGCGATTTCTGCCGGACACGGTGGAGATGACCCGGGTGCTATAGGGGTAAATCGACTGCAGGAAAAGAAAGTTGTGCTGGAAATTGCCCGTGAAGTTGAAGCAATGATCAACAGCACCCCCGGATTCAGGGCAGTGATGATCCGCGATGGCGACTATTATGTTGGTTTGCGGCAGCGAGTTGAAATAGGCCATAAAAACAGCGCGGATCTGTATATCGCGATCCATGCCGATGCCCATACCAACGACAGCGCACAAGGCGCAACTGTCTATGCCCTTTCCCAGCGCGGCGCTACCAGTGAACAGGCCAGAGTGCTCGCTGAAAAGGAAAACGCGTCTGACCTGATCGGCGGCGTCGGTTCAATCAGCCTCAATGACAAGGATGAAGTTTTGGCCAGTGTGCTGCTGGATCTGAGCATGACCGGCAGTATTGCCACCAGCCTTGAAATTGGCGAACAGCTTATCAGTCGCATGGATGATGTGATTCGCATGCGCCGGGTAAAAGTGGAACAGGCGGCATTTGTGGAGCTCAAATCTGCCGATATCCCTTCATTGCTGATTGAGTCGGGCTACATCACCAACAAGAACGATGCAAAGAATCTCGCTTCCGAAGTTTGGCGCAGACGTTTTGCCGGGGCTGTTGTTGATGGCATCACTTCCTGGTTCTACGACAGACCCCCAAGGGGCACCTGGGTGTCCTGGCAAAAGGAAAATGGTGAACTGCCAAACCTGGCCTCTACCTACACTGTCAAACGGGGTGACACGCTCTCTGAAATTGCAGACAGACACAGGGTATCCCTTGCCGATCTGAAAGCGGCCAATGGCATCAGCTCAAACACCATCAGGGTGGGTCAGCAGCTGCAGATTCCAGGCGCCGCCTCCACTCGCGCACTGGTTATCCGCGAACACAAAATCAGCCGCGGGGAGACACTTTCCGGCATAGCTGCCAATTATTCCGTGCCAGTTTCCCTGATCAGGGAAACCAACAACCTCAAGAGTGATAACATACGGATAGGACAAATCCTTAAAATTCCGACCTCCTGATCCAGCCAACTGTTCACGGAAGTGCGGACCCGACCGTGATCAAAATCCAATTGCATGAATGCCACTGTCAAACCGCGTATCCAGCTGCTCTCACAGCGCCTCAGCAACCAGATAGCTGCCGGGGAGGTTGTCGAGCGCCCCGCTTCTGTAGTGAAGGAACTGCTGGAAAACAGTCTGGATGCCGGTGCCGACCGTATCGATATCGAGCTGGAACAGGGCGGCGTAAAACTGGTGCGGGTCAGGGATAACGGCAGTGGGGTTGAAAAGGACGACCTGCCTCTTTCCCTCAGCCGTCATGCCACCAGCAAGATCAGCACTCTGGAAGATCTCGAAGCCATCATCAGCCTGGGCTTTCGTGGTGAGGCGCTGGCCAGTATCAGCTCAGTCTCACGTTTGAACCTGATTTCACGGACCCGTCAAGCGGATTCTGCCTGGCAGGTAGAGGCTGAAGGCAGAGAGATGGCCTCTACGGTCAAGCCCGCTGCACATCCGGAAGGTACAACCGTGGAAGTGCGCGATCTTTTCTTCAATACCCCGGTACGCCGCAAATTCCTGCGTACGGAAAATACCGAATTCCAGCGCATTGATGACATGGTCAAACGCCTGGCGCTCAGCCATTTCGACACAGCATTCACCCTGCAGCACAACCAGCGCGCCATTCATCGTTTTGAAAAGGCCGTAAGCGAACAGGAAATGCAGCGTCGTGTGGCCCAGGTCTGCGGCCCGGCGTTTGTGGAAAACTCCCTGCTCATCAGTTTTGAAAGCAACGGTCTCAAATTATGGGGCTGGCTCAGCCTGCCCACTTTTTCCCGCAGCCAGGCTGACCTGCAGTACTTCTATGTGAATGGCCGGAGCATAAGGGACAAGGTGGTTACGCACGCCATCAAACAGGCTTACCGCGATGTGCTGTTCCATGGCCGTCATCCGGCTTTTGTCCTCTATCTTGAACTCGAGCCTTCACAGGTCGATGTGAATGTCCATCCAACCAAACATGAGGTTCGGTTTCGCGACAGTCGCATGGTGCATGACTTCCTGTTCAGCACGCTGCACCGGGCCATCGCTGAAATCCGTCCGGAAGATCGCACCGCAGTCTCCGACAATCCGGCACAGAAGCAAGCAGACCCCATGAGTGGTCAGGAACGCATGCCCTTGTATTCTCCGGGCAATCTTTCATACCCGACTGGTACTCGCCAGTATGGTGACCGTGGACAGCAGCCCGATGGAAACCAGATCCGCAACCAGATGGCAGCCTGGGAAAGTTTCCGGGCTGACCCGGCAACAAGCACGCTGCCTGAAACTCCGGATGACATTCCTCCACTGGGATATGCACTGGCCCAACTCCACGGCATCTATATTCTCGCGCAGAATGCCCACGGCCTGGTGCTGGTAGACATGCACGCTGCCCACGAACGCATTACCTATGAGCACATGAAAACCGCTGCTGATGAATCAGGCATCCGTGTACAGCCTTTGCTTGTGCCGGTAAGCATTGCTGTCAGTGAACAGGAAGCTGATTGTGCCGAAGAACATGCAGACAAACTCCTGCAGTTGGGCCTGCATGTGAACCGCATGGGACCTGAAACCCTGAGCATCAGGCAGGTCCCGGTGGTGCTGGCAAAGGCGGATGCCGAACAGTTACTGCGCGATGTCCTGAGTGACCTCAGAGAGCACGGCACCAGTGACCGGATCGAAGCGGCGCGCGATGAACTGCTTTCAACCATGGCCTGTCATGGCTCGGTGCGGGCCAATCGTCAGCTTACAGTTCCGGAAATGAATTCCCTGCTGCGCGACATGGAAAATACTGAACGCAGCGGGCAATGCAATCATGGCCGCCCTACCTGGGTGCAGTTGAGCATTGGCGAACTGGACAAGCTGTTTTTGCGTGGCCAATAAAGCCGACCTGATCCGGAAAGTTGGGGTCGATGACAGTCGACCCGGCGATGGTTGAATAATCAAACCAATCTGATGCGGGACGATGGGCGCACTATCGCTCGCCCCTACTGTCTTGAACCAAGTCCGAATCAGATGCCTTCTGCCTTGCTTACCACAATCGCCTGCCCCCAGTATCGCTGCAACAACCTTGATTGCATTGTTATATCGCCGGTGCTGTAAAACCTGATCCCTGACTCATCACCGCTTGCCAATGCGTCAGGCAGTTTGCGCTGCAACTGCAAGGCAACTGCCTTGCCCGAATCGACAATTCTCACCTCTTTTCCCACCACCTGCTGAATGACTTCAGTAATCAGTGAATAGTGTGTGCAGCCCAGCACCAGCGTGTCTGCTCCTTTTGTGATCATGGGCTCGGTAAATTCAGTCAAGAGTTGCCGGATGGCAATTTCGTCAGGATCGGGATCTTCGATCAGTTCTACCAGCCCGGGGCAGGCACGGGTGATGATCTCCACCTCATGCGTAAAACGTTTGTGCAGGGTGATGTATTTGTCACTGGCCAGCGTGCCGCTGGTGGCCAGTACGCCGACAATGCCTTTGGCACTGAGCTCGGCTGCAGGTTTGACAGCCGGTTCTACCCCTATGATTGGCAGAGTATATCGATCACGCATCCATGCAATGGCAGCTGCTGTTGCCGTATTGCATGCCACCACAACTGCCTTGACCTCATGCTGCAGAAAAAACTGCATGATGCCGTCGCAGCGCTCCCGTATATAGGATTCACCTTTCGGGCCGTAGGGGGCATGCGCAGAGTCAGCGAGGTAGAGCAGACTTTCTGTTGGCATGAGCTCATGGATGCCCGCCAGTATTGAAAGCCCGCCCACACCGGAATCGAAAACCCCTATGGGAGCAGAAGACATAAACTGCCCGATCTGAAACCTGATATTGCCAAGTCAGTCTGCCGTCAGCACGTCTGTAATGTAGTGCCCGATATCCCGCATTTTTTCAGGGTCGAGCACACTGTCGAAAGGCGGCATATTGTTCCTGCCATAAGTCATCACCGGCAGAATATCTTCAAGCTCCAGCAGACTTGTGAGAGGCGCACCACCGCCTTCACCACCCTCACCTGTTTCACCATGGCAAGGCATGCAGATCTGTTTGTATGACAGTTCACCAGCCTCAAGATCGGCAGCTCCTTGCGGCAATCTGGCAAGCAGTTGGGCAGGACTCAGCTGGTTGTTCCCGGCTGCCTGGGGTGAAAACTCTTCCATATCCCCTTCCAGTGAAAACAGCCATACACTGTCACCTGCTGTATTGGGGGCATAGATGGTGCCGCCGGAAAACACGGCTACATACTGTTTACCATTGTGTTCAAACACGGTGGGTGACTGATGGATACCGGTTTCCGTTCTGAATGACCACAGCTGTTCACCGGTACTGCTGTTGAGCGCCGTGATCCGGCCGTCGTTGCGTCCGATGAACAGCAGTCCACCGGCAGTGACAGTTGAACCGCTGAAACATCGATCTGCCCATTGCTGCTGCCAGGCAACCTTGTGGGTTGTCAGGTCTGCAGCTACCAGAATGCCGCGTCGCGGAATACCGGTGCTGCCAAAAGTATCGGTATGTTCGTAAGGGACATATTCAGGTGCACTGCTGGAGCTGCGCGCCACCAAAGCGCCGATCTGGTCTGTGGCGCAAACAAACATCAGGTGGGATTCCGGGTCATATGAGCTGGGATGCCAGTTCACGTGCGACAGGGGCCGGTAGATTACGCTGCCTTCCATCGGCAGTGGGGTAAAGGTCCTGCCTTCGTTGACCAGCGGCCAGCCTTCTGGCGCCATGTCGATAGTATGCGGGAGGATGTGTTCCCCTGCCGGTATCGGCTGTGTGGCAGCCGTGGCACGTCCCGGCACCTGGGGCACAGGGGTGTCGATCACTTCATGAATCGGTTCACCGGTGGCACGGTCGAGCACATAGAGATAGCCGGTTTTCGGTACCTGGGCTATACCCTTGCGCATGACGTCGTTGATTTCTGCATCAAACAGGATCACCGGGTTGGGTGAATCATAGTCCCAGATGTCGTGGCGTATTTCCTGGAAGTGCCAGCGGTATTCGCCACTGTGTGCGTCCAGCGCCAGTATGGAAGCAGTAAAAAGATTATCGCCGGGCCGAATACCACCATTGAAGGTTGGATAGGCATTGCCGGTTGTGAAATAGATCATGTCGAGTTCAGGATCGACAGCAGGCGTATTCCACACCGGAGCCCCGCCATAACGCCATACATCATTGTCCTGTGGCCAGGTGTCGTGCCCGAATTCACCGGGACCGGGTACTGTATAAAAATCCCAGAGCTTGTTGCCGTTATCGGCATCATAGGCACTGATCCGCCCTCGAATACCGAGATCTCCACCAACATAGCCGATTATGACCATACCGTCGTAATAAAGCGGTGCTGCAGTGAGGCTATAGCCCACACTGGAGTCGGCATCCTGTACAGTCCATGCAACTTCTCCGGTCTGCTGGTCCAGTGCCACCAGCATGGCATCGAGACGACCGAAGAATATCTTGCCTTCTCCCATCGCAACACCGCGGTTGGTCCAGCCACAACAGACTCGCACCGATCCGGGGTCAAGGTTGGCAGTGTATTGCCATAGGATGTCGCCACTTTCCACATCCAGGGCAAATACATCGTTCTGCCCAGTGATGATGTACAGCACGCCTTCATAAACCAGCGACTGTCCCTGGGCCGACATTTGCGGCCCGATTCCGGAGCCATTGAGATGGGTTCGCCACTCGGCTTTCATACCCCCCACATTTTGCCGATTGATCTGGTCAAGGCTGGAAAAGCGCTGGTTCCAGGCATTGCCGCCATTGGTAATCCAGTTTTCGACAGGGGTTGCAACCAGTTGTTCTGCCGTAAATGCCGGTGCAGCCTCTATGGCTTCTGCGGCATGCAGATTGCTGGCTGTGGCAAACAACAGGGATGCGACGAGATGGAAAACCGGCTTTATGCTGACCTTGTACTTCATGTTGTGTATATCCCCTCAAGCATGATTGATTTCTTGTATATGTGCAGGTGGTGCGAGCATAAACCTGAACCCCTTCATCCTCCACCTTCGTTAATACCCCAATATTGGGCTGGTTTGAATTTCAGCTGGAGTCCGGTAGCGGCCTGGCATTATTGGGTCTGAGACCGTCTGCGGCATGGAGCCGCAGCCGAGCCCCCATGGATGGGTTTACGGCGTGTCGAAGAAACAATAATGTCAGGCCGCTCTACCAATGGATATTGGCAAATTCAAACCAGAGCTCATCCGAATAACGCGGCTAGCCACTTTCTACATGTTATAGTGCAAAGCCCTTACCGGCATACCCGATTGTGCTTTTGAAAAACCAAAAACCCTTGCCTCCAGCCATCTGCCTGATGGGCCCCACTGCCTGCGGCAAAACCCGCATTGCGGTGGAACTCGTCCAGAAATACCCGTTTGAAATCATCAGTGTGGACTCGGCACTGGTATATCGAGGACTGGATATAGGTGCGGGCAAGCCCGATGGCGCAACACTGGCCCGGGCACCGCACCGGCTTATCGATATTCGCGATCCGGCTGAACCCTATTCTGCCGCTGATTTCAGAGCCGATGCCATAGTCCAGATGCAGGAAATTCTGGACAAAGGGAAAATACCCCTGCTCGTTGGCGGGACCATGCTCTACTTCAAGGTACTGCGGGACGGTCTGGCACGCATGCCCTCAGCCACGCCACAAATCAGGGCCGCCATTGAAACCCTTGCCTTGCAGCAGGGTTGGTCTGCCGTACATGCCAGATTGCAGGAAGTTGACCCCGACTCGGCTGCACGAATCCATCCCAATGACCCCCAGCGACTGCAACGGGCGCTGGAAGTCTATGAAGCCACCGGGCTTAGCATGACCGAACTGCACAACAGACACCCGGTGGGTCGGGTTGATGATCTGCCCTGCGAACTTCTGTTTATCGGGTTGATGCCTGCCAACCGGGCTCGCCTGCATGAGCTGATTGAAGCACGATTTCGGCAAATGCTGGATGACGGCTTGATTGATGAGGTCAACACTCTCAGGGCAAGGGGAGATCTTGATGCGCACATGCCTGCCATCCGGAGCGTGGGCTACAGGCAGGTTTGGGAGCATCTGGCAGGGGAATATGACTTTGCCACCATGACAGGAAAAGGCGTTGCTGCCACCAGACAACTGGCCAAACGACAGTTGACCTGGTTGCGGGGCTGGCCCGGACTTTGCGAGATAATCTGCAATCTTGACCGTGATGATGAAAATATTGTGGAGAATTACTTGAAATCCCGGGCTCCCGCCGCCAATTACTGGCAGGTGGTTTGAGACTGGTCCTATAATGCTGCCAGTTCAACCCTTTCGAGCCTGCCCCCCGGACCCATGAGGTCTGATCCTGCCCTGACCGTTATTGCAGGGTGGAGCGCGGGTCCATCACTTTCAATTTTTTGCAGGAGAACGACCATGTCAAAAGGGCATTCTTTACAAGACCCTTTTCTTAATGTCCTACGCAAGGAAAAGGTACCGGTAGCGATCTATCTGGTAAGTGGCATCAAGCTACAGGGCCAAATCGAATCTTTCGACCAGTTCGTTATTGTACTCAAGAACACAGTCAACCAGATGGTATACAAGCACGCCATTTCCACGGTTGTCCCATCACGCCAGGTGCGTGTGCCCCTGACCGGGCCCGGAGAGAACGGTGGGGAAGAAGAAGCCGGCAATATGTAAGCCGGATTTCAGCTGGTTTGCCAAAGTATCAAACCGGCATGTGTAACTGCAGATCATTTGAATCCAGATAAGAGGTTTTGTTGTTCTTCGAGCGTCCCGACAGCGGTGAAGTGGCTATCCTCGTCCAGGTGGGCATGGAGGATTTGCAGGATGAAGCTGATGCACGGGAATTCGAGGAACTGGCGATCTCCGCAGGTGCCGTTCCTGCAGAACTTGTGGTCGCCTCCCGAAGACTGACTACTCCCCGCTACCTGATCGGCACCGGCAAACTGGAAGAAGTTGCCGCAGCCATAGCGCTGCATGGCGCGGAACTGGTGCTGTTCAACCATACCCTTACCCCCAGTCAGGAACGTAACCTCGAAAAAGAGCTCAAGTGCCGGGTGCTGGACCGAACCGGTCTGATTCTCGACATTTTTGCCCAGCGCGCCCGCAGTCACGAAGGCAAATTGCAGGTGGGACTGGCGCAGCTGCGGCATGCTTCCACACGGCTGGTGCGGGGCTGGACTCACCTTGACCGACAAAAGGGTGGCATAGGCTTGCGTGGCGCGGGTGAAACCCAGCTGGAAATAGACCAGCGCTTGATTGGTGTGCGCATCAAGGCCATCAACAAGAGCCTTGAAAAGGTACGCAGCCAGCGGGAACAGGGAAGACGCTCACGCAAGCGGGCTGAAGTGCCTACGGTTTCTCTGGTCGGTTATACCAACGCCGGCAAATCATCGCTGTTCAACCGGCTTTGCGGTGAACACATTTATGTGGCGAACCAGCTGTTTGCCACGCTTGATTCCACACTGCGCAAAATCAGGATACCCAATTTCGGTGATGCCATCCTGGCCGATACCGTTGGCTTCATACGTGCCCTGCCCCACCAGCTGGTTGACGCCTTCAGGGCAACCCTAGAAGAAACGGTAGAGGCCAGCCTGCTGCTGCACGTGGTTGATTGCAACAACGAGGAAAGACTGCAGTTGATGGAAGAGGTCAACAAGGTCCTTGAGGAAATCGAAGCCTCGGATATTCCCACGTTGATTGTCTTCAACAAGACAGATCTACTGGAAACTCCCTTCAATGGTGTCGAGCGGGACGAACGCGGCAAACCGGTCCGGGCATGGGTATCTGCCCATACGGGTGCGGGCGTTGAAGAATTGCTGGGAGCAATTTCAGAATTGCTGGGCGAGGATTTCATTGCTGTGAACTTTCCTCTGGACCATGGCCAGGGCCGCCTGCGCTCCAGATTCTATTCTCTGGGCGCAGTAATTGACGAAAGCACGGATGAAACAGGTAGTAACTGCCTCCATCTGAAAATGCAGCGAGGTGATTTCATACGTTTATGCCGTGAAGCCGGCCTCGATCCCGCCCCCTGGCTGCCTGAAATCCCCCTGCCCGGGCCTTCTCCCAAAAACGAGGCTCCGGACCCCCTGCTTGAGCAGGCGGTGTAAATGGCAGCCGTAATCCGATAGAATTCGCCCCCGGTCTCCAACGAGACAAGTGAAATCAATCCAATCAAAAACCGGAGCACAAATGGCCTGGAACGAACCAGAGAATGATGATCGCAAGAACGATCCCTGGGGCACACGTCCGGGAAAAAATGATCAGGCCCCCCCTGACATTGACGAATTGTTCAACGACTTCATGAAAAAACTCACCCGCCTTTTTGGTGGCAACAAGGGTGGCGGTGGCAGCGGAACCGGCAGCAATGTGCCCAGCGGCATGTTCGCCGGCTTCATCCTGATTGCAGCAATAATCTGGGTGGGTACGGGATTCTATACCGTAGACGAGCAGGAACGTGGCGTGGTGCTACGACTGGGACGCGCCCTCGACGGCGTAGTGGAGCCCGGTCTACGCTGGAACCCTCCCCTGATCGATGAGGTAACCCTGGTCAATGTCACCCGTATCTATGACCAGAGTTTCTCCAACACGATGCTTACCGAAGACGACAACATTGTGGATATCACCATGACCGTGCAGTACCTGATCACTGATGCCCGCAAATATTATCTGGAAGTGGAAGACCCCGAAGGCAGCCTGATACAGGCCGCTGAATCAGCCATACGACATGTGGTGGGTGGTACCGTAATGGATGAGGTAATCAACGTGGGCAGGGAAATTCTGGCTCAGGACACCCGTGAACGTCTGCAGACCTACCTCGACAACTACGGCACCGGTATTCTTGTTCGTCAGGTGAACATTGCGCAGTCCCAGCCACCCACGCAGGTGCGTGCAGCGTTTGATGATGTGATCAAGGCCAGGGAAGACAACCAGAGCCGCCAGAACCAGGCAAGGCGTGTAGTCAGCCGAGTGGTTCCGGAGGCCCGTGGTGAGGCCCGGCAACAGTTAGAGCTGGCAAATGCCTACAAGGAACAGGTTATTGCCCAGGCACAGGGCGAAGCATCCCGCTTTGAACAATTACTTGTGGAATACCAGAAAGCACCGGAAGTGACCCGTGAGCGCCTTTACATTGATGCACTGGAGCAGATCATGAGCAACACCTCCAAAGTCATGATAGACGTGGAAGGTGGCAACAACATGATGTATCTGCCGCTTGACCAGATTCTGCAGAATGCCCGAAGGCCTGCCCCAGACGGAGTACCTTCCGCGAACGCCGAAATTGGCACCTCCTTCAACAGTACTACCGTGCAGCCACGGCCTGTACCCAACAGGGGAGTATCCCGCTGATGAAAAATTCATCGATGTTTGCGCTGTTGCCTGTCCTGATCGTCATTGTGGTTGCGTCCAACTGTCTTTACGTTATTCGTGAGATCGACCGCGCTGTGCTGTTGACCTTTGGTGAAGTCACCAATGTTGATATCCAGCCGGGCCTGCATTTCAAGATTCCCGGAGTCCATGATGTGCGCCGTTTTGATGGCCGGATCCAGACCCTTGATGTACCTACAGAAAGCTATCTGACTTCAGAAAAGAACTATCTGGAAGTGGATTCCTTTGCCAAATGGCGCATAGGAAACACCGCAAAATATTACACGGCCACGTCCGGCAATGAGGCAGTTGCCGACAACCTGCTGGCCCAGCGTATAACTACCGGACTGCGCAACCAGTTCGGTATTCGCACAGTACACGAGGTGGTTTCCGGTGAACGCGACCTGTTGATGACTGATCTGACAGCCAGCCTCAACGCGATTGCCCAGGATGAACTCGGCATAGAAGTCGTAGACGTGAGAGTCAAGAAAATTGATCTTCCTGACAATGTCAGCGAATCAGTATTCGACCGCATGACAACTGAACGTGAACAGGAAGCACAGGAACTGCGCTCCACGGGTAACGAAATCGGACTGGGGATTGAAGCAGATGCCGAACGTCAGCGTATCGTCATTGAGGCGGAAGCCTATCGCGAGGCCGAGCGTATTCGCGGCGAAGGCGATGCCCAGGCTGCTGCAATTTATGCGGAAGCATTCAACAAGGATCCTGAATTCTACGAGTTCACCCGCAGCCTGAAGGCCTATCTGAACACATTCAGTGACAGAAGCGACCTGATGCTGCTGGGACCAGACAGCGAGTTTTTCAGATACCTGAAAGACAGCCAGAACAACAACCAGAACAACAACTGAAGTAATGCAGGCAGAACAGGACCTCCATGATGTGGCGTGATCTTGGTGTGGCATTCTGCCTTATGCTGGTTATGGAAGGCATAATTCCCTTTCTCTACCCGGCACGATGGCGCTCTCTGGTAGCCATGATGGCAACAGTGGATGACAAATCCCTGCGCCTGACCGGTTTTGCCAGCATGTTGGCCGGCACACTTTTGCTTTACATGATCAGATAGGAACCCCGGTATTCCCATGACAACCAAGGCAAAGCGCTGGCTGCTGCCTGACGGTGTGGATGAAATCCTGCCGCCCAGAGCCTGGCAACTGGAAACCCTGCGTCGGGATATCCTGCAGCTTTACAACAGCTGGGGGTATGATCTCATCAAAACGCCTCTCATAGAGTTTCTCGACTCCCTGTTGGTGGCGCCCAGCCACGAGCTGCAGCTGAGCACTTTCAAGATGGTGGACCAGCTCAGCGGCAGAAGCATGGGCATCAGGGCTGACATTTCCTCCCAGGCTGCGCGCATCGACGCGCATGTACTCCAACAAAATATTCCTGCCCGATACTGCTATGCAGACAGTGTCCTCAAAACACTCCCCCAGGGTCCGCTTGGCTCCCGCAGCCCGCAACTGGTTGGCGCAGAGCTGTATGGTCACAGTGGCATGGACAGTGACTTTGAGGTCATCAGTCTGATGCTGCACACACTGGAGACAGCCGGCATCAATAATGCCCTGCTGGCACTGGGACACAGCAGGATCGTCAGAACCATACTCGAAATGGCACAGCTCGAATGCGACATCCACGAAAGACTTTTTACTGCCCTGCAGAACAAGGCCACAGCAGATATCAACCTGATTCTTGCAGAAGCGGCTCCAGATCCCTCGCTGGCAGAGTTGCTTCGCAAACTTCCCGCGCTGCATGGTGACAGCAGCATTCTGGATACAGCACTGCAAATGTTCGGTTCTGCCAATGAGCAACTGACCGCTGCATTGAAAGAGCTTCAGGCAATAGCTGCTGCAATAGCCTCACGCTTCCCTGATCAGACTCTTTATTTTGATCTGTGTGAGCTGCGCGGATATGACTATCACACCGGTCTGATTTTTTCCGCCTATGTGCCTGACCATGGTGAGGCCATAGCAAACGGTGGCCGCTATGATGCTATCGGGGAAGCATTTGGCCGCTCCAGAGCAGCAACAGGATTCGATGCAGATCTGAAAACCCTGCTCAAACTCGGCAAGCGGGAATATCCCCTGAGCAGGAAAATTTTTGCACCGGCCACAGACGATCCGGCACTTGGCGAAAAAATCTCTGCACTGCGTGCAGCAGGTGAATGTGTTGTGCAGGCACTGAAAGGCCAGTGTGAAGGCGCAGTCGAAATGGGTTGCAACCATCAATTGGTGCAGGAAGCAGGTACTTGGGTCCTGCAGGACATCGGTTAACAGGACAGATTCAATCGGGACACAGCAACACAGTGACCAGGTCTGTAAACAAGGCAGAGTAATGAGCAGTAACAAGGGTAAAAGCGTAGTTGTACTTGGCACCCAGTGGGGTGATGAAGGCAAGGGAAAGATAGTTGATCTGCTGACCGAGAAAGCGTCTCACGTGGTCCGCTTCCAGGGTGGACACAATGCCGGTCACACTCTCGTGATTGGCGGCAGAAAAACCGTGCTGCACCTGTTGCCCTCCGGCATTCTGCGCGAAGGCGTTACCTGTGTGATCGGCAACGGCGTTGTGCTTTGCCCAACTGCATTGCTCAAGGAAATTGATGAAGTAGCCGAGCAGGGTATCAATGCCAGTGCAAACCTCAAAATCAGCAGTGCCTGCCCGCTTATCCTGCCCTATCACATTGCCCTGGACCAGGCACGTGAACTGAAAAAAGGCGCCGGCAAGATAGGCACCACCGGCCGGGGTATCGGACCTGCCTATGAAGACAAGGTTGCACGCCGGGGCATACGTCTGGGCGAACTGATGCACCCCCAGCACTTTGCAGAAAAACTTGCCGAAGTGCTTGAGTATCACAACTTTTCACTGACGAAGTATTACGGTGTAGCCGCCATAGACTTCCAGCAAGTACTTGATGATTCCCTGGTCATGGCAGAACGTATCCGCCCCATGGTGTGCGATACCATTGACCTGCTGCATACCGCACGCAAACACAACCAGAACATACTTTTCGAAGGTGCACAGGGTTCGCTGCTGGATATTGACCATGGCACCTATCCTTACGTCACTTCCTCGAATACCACAGCAGGCGGAACGGCAACAGGCAGTGGCTATGGCCCCTTGTATCTGGACTATGTACTGGGTATTACCAAAGCCTACACTACACGCGTTGGCAGTGGTCCTTTCCCGACAGAACTTTTCGATGCGGTAGGTGAACAGCTCTTCACCAAAGGCAAGGAAATCGGCGCCAGCACAGGACGCAACCGCCGCTGCGGCTGGTTCGATGCTGCTGCAGTAAAACTCGCTATTCGCATCAACAGCGTTTCCGGCATCTGTCTCACCAAGCTCGATGTGCTCGATGGCCTTGAGACGGTAAAAGTGTGTGTAGGCTACAAGGGCATCAATTCAGATTCGATGGCCTGTCTGACCAGCTTCGACAGTTACAATACGCTGGAACCAATCTATGAGGAGTTGCCTGGGTGGCAGGATTCCACCTTCGGGGCACGCAGCCTTGATGCACTGCCTGAAAATGCCAGAAGGTACATCAAGTTCATTGAAGAAAAGATCGAAGCACCGGTGTCAATTATATCTACCGGTCCGGATCGTGATGAAACCATCATGCTGGAGCATCCCTTCCAGTAGCAGCCCGGCAACCGCATTACAGTTACTGCAGTGATGGAAAGTATCAATGGCGAAAGCCGGTGAAATCCGTCAATCACAGGAGAGCCCCGTTTGGACTGCCCGGAAATATACGAAAATTTCATTTCAGGTCTTGAAAAACGCAACCCGAATGAGCCGGAATTCCATCAGGCCGTGCATGAGGTTGCCCAGGATGTCATCCCTTTCATTGCCGACAATCCGAAATACCAGGACAGGTTGCTGCTTGAGAGGATGACAGAACCCGACCGTATCATCAGCTTCCGCGTTTGCTGGGTGGATGATGAAGGGAACATCCGCGCCAATCGCGGTTACCGGGTTCAGAACAACAATGCCATCGGTCCCTACAAAGGCGGCATTCGCTTTCATCCTACAGTAAACCTCAGCATCCTGAAGTTCCTCGCCTTTGAGCAGACTTTCAAGAACAGCCTGACCGGACTGCATATGGGCGGCGCCAAGGGAGGATCTGATTTCAATCCGAAAGGAAAGTCGGATGCCGAGGTAATGCGCTTCTGCCAGTCTTTCATGACAGAGCTGTATCGCTACATCGGACCAGACACCGACATTCCCGCAGGTGATATAGGGGTTGGCTCACGTGAAATCGGCTTCATGTTCGGGCAGTTCAAACGCCTGACCAACAGCTTTACCGGCACCATGACTGGGAAGGGCATCGAGTTTGGTGGCAGCCTGATTCGCGCAGAAGCTACCGGATACGGCACGATCTATATGCTGGAAGCAGCACTGAAGGATATGAACGAAAGCCTGGAAGGCAAGCATGTGCTTATTTCCGGTTCCGGCAATGTGGCACTGTACGCTGCAGAGAAAGCCATCCAGCACGGCGCTGTTGTTTCAACGCTTTCCGACTCATCGGGATTCATCTACGACCCCAACGGTTTCAATGCCGAAAAACTGGCCTGGTTGAAAAAACTCAAACTGCAGGACAGAGGGCGTATCAACCAGTACCTGCAGGAATTTGATGCCGAATTCCATGCCGACCAGCAGCCCTGGAAAGTCCCCTGCGATATCGCCCTGCCCTGCGCCACCCAGAACGAGATCACCGGGGATGATGCACGGATACTGATCAGCAACAACTGCCGTTTTGTTGTTGAAGGCGCCAACATGCCTTCAACACCTGAAGCGGTTACGGCGTTCCAGAACAGTCACGTTGTGTTTGTGCCAGGCAAGGCGGCCAATGCCGGAGGAGTGGCGGTGTCTGGACTGGAAATGAGCCAGAATGCTTCGAAAATAAGCTGGGACGAAAAGGACCTGCATCAGCGTCTGCACAACATCATGCATCTCATCCATGAAAAATGTGCGCGCTACGGACGGGAAGGCGAGCGAATCAATTATGTGAAGGGTGCCAACATAGGCGGCTTCATCAAGGTAGCAGATGCCATGCTGGCTTTTGGTGTCATCTAGCCTTCAAGGTGGCTTTGAACAAGGAGCTGGTCGCGTAACGAGCCAAAATTTCAGACTCGACGGCCATGAAATACCCGGCTATATTCCCTGTCCTTTATTCAT
This sequence comes from Gammaproteobacteria bacterium, assembly GCA_030831125.1. Taxonomy (GTDB): domain Bacteria; phylum Pseudomonadota; class Gammaproteobacteria; order Pseudomonadales; family Pseudohongiellaceae; genus CAILUG01. Next base: position 1,300 of record JAURLQ010000046.1, on the reverse strand, counting down.
ATTCAGAACCAATGCTGCAGGGGCTTCAATGTCATGAAACGCATTGCCATAGTTGGCGCCGGCATAGCGGGCCTTACGCTTGACAGAGAGTTGGGCAACAGTGCTGATATCACCCTGTTTGAGAAATATCATCGCGCAGGGGGTCGCATGTCACATCGCACTCTGGGCGATTTCAGTTTTGACCACGGCGCCCAGTATTTTACGGCACGCAGCAAGCCCTTCCAGGATTTCCTAGACCCGTTCATAAGAAGTGGACTGGTTGCAGAATGGCAGCCCCGTGTGTTCACTCTGGCACCGGGAGAAAAGCGCTTATAAGCGCGACTGGTTTGAACCCCATTACGTAGCTGTCCCGCACATGCATTCCCTCTGCGAAGCAGTCAGCCACAAGCTTGACGTCAAACTGCAAACCACCATCAACTCCATCAGCAGGTCAGGCGACTGCTGGCGCTTGACTGGAGATTCAGGAGTGTTATCGGGTGACTACGACTGGGTGATTGCTACCGTACCGGTAAACCAGACATTGGGGCTGTTTCGCGAACATCTGACAGAAGCTGCATTGTCCGGAGAAAACGGACTGGAAAGGGTAGCCATGTCACCCTGTTATGCCCTGATGCTGGGTTTTGCTGAATCCCTGGAATTACCATTCGATGCTGCCAAAGTAAAACATTTGGGGATTGAATGGATCATGGTCAATTCCAGCAAACCTGGACGCCCTCCCGGCAGCACCTTGATGTTCCATTCTTCCAACCAATGGGCCCAGGCCCATCTTGATGCACCTGATGACTGGGTTATCAACCGCATGCGAATGGAATTGACCAGGGTTCTGGAACAACAGTTGCCGGAGCCACAGGTACTCGAACTGAAGCGCTGGGTATATGCCCGCGTTGAAAAGGCATTGGAACCCGATTACCTGCTGGACATCGACAACCAGCTTGCCGCATGCGGCGACTGGTGCCTGTATGATCGCGTAGAGGGGGCTTATCTCAGCGCTCTCAGTCTGGCCCGCAGGTTGGCAGAGATCATTTGAGCCTCATCCGCTGGTGGCTCTTGTACGGCAGAATAACCATTATTTATCGTCTGCGGCCGATACATTGCGGAGCTTGATCAGCCATTTGCCATCCACTTTCACCAGATCGTCAACGCCGTTTCCTGCCGCGGCAATGCGGGCGGGATCGGCAGAGGTGGCGCCACCAGTGCCAAAGATTGTCTGATGATAGTAGTGATATCGGGCTGTGGTTGGACCGGTGAACTCCAGATACTGGTTCATCGTAAAGTGGCGCATTGTAATGATTTCGCCTTT
>JAURLQ010000045.1 GCA_030831125.1 Gammaproteobacteria bacterium | reverse complement strand
CCGAGGACAATGCCCGCCATACGCCGGTAATGCTGCATCGCGCCATTTTCGGCTCCTTCGAGCGCTTTATAGGCATTCTGATCGAGCATTACGAAGGCTCCTTCCCGACCTGGATGGCCCCGGTACAGGCCGTGGTGATGAATATCACGGACAAGCAGGCCTCCTATTGCGAAGGCATCGTGAAAGCCTTGCAAAACAAAGGTTTCCGGGTGGATGGCGACTTGAGAAATGAGAAGATCGGCTTTAAAATCCGCGAGCACACGATTCAGCGCACTCCTTACCTGCTGGTAGCGGGGGACAAGGAGGTCGAAGCCGGTGCCATCGCCGTGCGCGACCGCACGGGCAAAGACCTTGGTGTACTTTCCCTTGATGCCCTCTTCGACATGATGAACGCAGATGTGGCGCGCTTTGGTCGCAAGTGAATGACAAACGAATTTTTGGTGATCTGGAGTAGCAACTATTAAGCGGGAAAATGACAAAAGCAAACGGGCGCTCGTCAATGACGAGATCGACGCAAGAGAAGTCCGGCTGATCCTCGACGACGGTACCCAAAAAGGTATTGTGTCGCGCGATGAGGCATTGGAACTGGCCAGAGCGGCGCGTCTCGATCTGGTGTTGATCTCGCCGGAAGTTACGCCGGTTGTTTGCAAGATCATGGACTTCGGCAAGCATGTGTTCGAGCTGAAAAAGCAGCGTGCAGCCAACCGCAAGAAGCAGAAAGTAATTCAGATCAAGGAAATCAAGTTTCGTCCAGGGACGGAGGAAGGTGACTATCAGGTAAAACTACGCAACCTGATACGTTTCCTTAGTGATGGGGACAAGGCCAAGGTAACCCTGCGGTTCCGTGGTCGTGAACTTGCCCATCAGGAGATAGGGGCAGGCCTGATGCAACGTCTGAAAGACGATCTGGCCGAGCATGGGATAGTTGAACAGGAGGCCAAAATGGAAGGCCGACAACTGACCATGGTGCTCGCCCCGACCAAAAAGAAGAAGTAGCTGCACCTCCACTCCACGTTGAGTTGACCATTGGTTATTCAAAGTCGACCCACAACAGTGGGAAGAGGAGCTTTTACTGTTCATAAACTGTGAAGGGCCCCGTAGTGGTCACTTCAAATGCGGAGTACGAAAATGCCTAAGGCAAAAGTGCACAGTGGCGCTGCGAAGCGCTTCAAGAAAACCGGATCAGGTATCAAGCGCAAAAGCGCATACAAGAGCCATATCCTTACCAAAATGACAACGAAACGTAAGCGTCAGCTGCGTGGCACCTCAATGCTGCATCCGTCAGATGTGGGCCGCGTCAAACACATGTTCCGTGAAGACTGACCAGTAGACTTGTTTATCAAGGTTCCAGGAGAGAAAAATGGCTAGAGTAAAACGTGGTGTAACTGCGCGTCGCAGACACAAGAAAATTTTGAAAGAAGCAAAAGGCTATTATGGCTTCCGCAGTCGTGTGTTGCGCGTTGCCAAGCAGGCTGTCACCAAAGCCGGGCAATATGCCTATCGTGATCGCAAGGTCAAAAAGCGTGTATTCCGCGCATTGTGGATTACCCGTATCAATGCACAGGCCCGTGTGCATGACATGTCATACAGCCGACTGATTGCCGGGCTTAAAAAAGCCAGTATTGAAGTAGACCGCAAGGTTCTGGCTGATCTGGCCGTGCATGACAAGGATGCATTTGCGGCAATTGTAGACAAAGCCAAAACAGCACTGGCTGCCTGAGTCTTCGGTATCACTTCCTGCAGTAAATGCAGGAAGTGCTCATCCTGAGACTTGACGCCCGACTATGGATAACCTGCAGGCCCTTACAGATTCAGCACTTGCTGCTGTAGCAGCTTCCGGTTCCCTTGTGGAACTGGAAAATCTGCGTGTGCAGTATCTGGGCAAGAAAGGCAGTCTGACAGAAGAGCGCAAGGGACTTGGCAGTCTCAGTGCTGAAGAAAGACCTGCAGCCGGAGCCTTGATCAACAAGGCCATTGGCCAGGTTCAGCAGGCCATTGAAGCCCGGCGTGAAAGCATGGAGGCTGAAGAAGCCGAGCGGCGTCTTGCCAGTGAAAAAATTGATGTGAGCCTGCCGGGACGCAGACAGAGCCGGGGTGGTTTGCATCCGGTTACACGCACCATTGAGAGAATGGAAAGCCTGTTTACCAGTGCAGGCTTCGAGGTGGTAGAAGGGCCCGAAGTGGAAGACGACTACCACAATTTCGAGGCACTCAACATTCCGGCACATCATCCTGCTCGTGCCATGCATGACACTTTCTATTTTGATGCCAGCACTCTGCTGAGGACCCATACGTCCAATGTCCAGATCAGGGTAATGGAAAACGGCAAACCGCCTTTCCGTATTATCTGTCCCGGCCGTGTGTATCGTTGTGATTCAGACATGACGCACACGCCCATGTTTCATCAGGTAGAAGGACTGGTTGTTGACCAGGGCACAAACTTTGCCGACCTCAAGGGGCTGATAGCTGATTTTCTGCAGTCGTTTTTCGAGGCAGAACTGGCTGTGCGTTTTCGTCCTTCCTATTTTCCGTTCACTGAACCTTCTGCTGAGGTTGATGTGCAGTGTGTAGCCTGTCGTGGCAAGGGCTGTCGTATCTGCAAACAGACCGGTTGGCTGGAAATCATGGGTTGCGGCATGGTGCATCCCAAAGTGCTGGAAATGTCAGGCGTTGACTCTGAAATCTGGACCGGCTTTGCTTTCGGCATGGGCGTGGATCGTCTGGCCATGCTGCGCTACCAGATACGCGATCTGCGCCAGCTCTTTGAAAACGATATGCGCTTTCTGCGCCAGTTTCACTGAGGAGCTTGAATGCAGATCAGTGAGAGTTGGCTGCGCGAATGGGTAAATCCCGATATTGATACGGCGCAATTGCTGAAAATTGTCACCATGGCCGGACTGGAAGTTGATGGCACAGAGCCGGCTGCAAACGTATTTTCCGGTGTGGTTGTTGCAGAAGTCCTTGCCTGTGACAAGCATCCCGATGCCGACAAGCTCAGTGTATGCAGCGTAAGCGACGGCAAAGATACCTTCCAGGTGGTTTGTGGTGCTCCCAATGTCCGGGCTGGGCTGAAAGTACCCTTTGCCCTGGTTGGCGCAGTGTTGGGTGAAGATTTCAGAATCAAGCGAGCCAAACTCAGGGGTGTTGAATCCTGTGGGATGCTTTGTTCGTCAGAAGAACTGGGCCTTGCTGAAACTGCAGATGGGCTTCTCGAATTGCCGGGTGATGCCACTATTGGCATGGATATTCGTGAATACCTGCAACTTGAAGATACACTGATTGAAATAGATTTGACGCCCAATCGCGGAGACTGCCTCAGCATCAAGGGGCTGGCGCGGGAAGTGGGCGTGCTGACTCGTACTGCAGTTACATTTCCGCACATTGAGACAATTCCTGCATCCATAGAACTTGAATTCCCTGTCGAGCTGGCCAGTCCTTCGGATTGTCCCCGTTATCTTGGGCGTATCATCCGCAACATCAATCCGGATGCTGAGACACCATTGTGGATGCAGGAAAAACTGCGGCGATGCGGTCTGCGCAGCATAGATCCCGTAGTGGATGTGACCAATTTTGTCCTGATGGAGCTGGGACATCCCATGCATGCTTTTGATTTTGACAAGCTGCAAGGCGGTATCAGGGTACGCCGGGCCAATGCAGGCGAAAAACTGGTACTGCTGGACGGCCGAGAAGTCAGCATGACCCAGGAAACGCTGGTAATTGCGGACCACGACAAAGCTCTTGCAATGGCCGGTGTCATGGGTGGCAAGCACTCAGCTGTAGGGGCCTCAACCAGGAACATATTTCTGGAAAGTGCCTTTTTTGATCCGGTTGCCATCGCAGGCAGGGCACGCAGCTACGGCATGCATACCGATGCCGGCCATCGTTATGAAAGGGGAGTGGACTATTCGCTTGCCCCGCTTGCCATGGAGAGGGCAACTGCCCTCTTGCTGGAAATTGTCGGGGGAGAAGCCGGACCCGTGACAGAAGCGCTGGCATCACTGCCTCAAAAGAGCCCAATTCTACTTCGCCGTAAACGGATCAGCGCACTACTGGGCTTGTCTTTGCCCGATGGCGAGGTGGAGGATATCCTTCAGAGACTGGGGCTGGAACTGCTTGAAAATACTGCAGAAGGCTGGATTTTCACAGTACCGCCCTGGCGCTTTGATATATCCATAGAGGCAGATCTCATAGAAGAGCTGGCGCGTGTGCATGGTTATGATCATCTGCCGGTTTCCCTGCCAACTGCGCGCATGAAGTTGCAAAAAGTCCCGGAGAGCAGGTTGCCAGTCCGGGATCTGCGCCGGACTATGGTAAACCTCGGATACCAGGAAGTAGTTACCTACAGTTTTGTGGACTGTGAGCTCGACAGGGTATTGCGTGAAGATGGGGAGATTGCGGGCAGTCAATTGGCCCTGAGCAATCCCATTTCGCAGGACATGGCGGTCATGCGAGGCAGCTTGTGGCCCGGGTTGATTGTTACACTGAAGCATAACCAGAACCGCCAGCAGAACCGGCTTCGCTTGTTTGAAACAGGGCTAACATTTATAAATAAAAACAATGTATTAGAGCAGAAAGCTAAAGTGGCGTGTTTGCTTTGGGGTGCAGCAATGCCAGAGCAATGGGCTGAGCGGGAAAGATCACTGGATTTTTACGATATCAAAGGTGATATCGAAATACTGACCGGTACCAGCCAAATGGTATCTTATGCAGCTGACACGCATCCTGCATTGCATGGGGGGCAGTCGGCTCGACTTGAACTGCATGGAAAAACACTGGGCTGGATTGGCGCACTGCATCCAAGATTGCAGCAAGAGCTTGATATTCCTGGAAAAATTTACATTGCCGAACTCAACCTGGATATGTTGTGTAAAAGACAGGTACCGGTGAATGCCGAGTTGTCCCGTTTTCCGACAGTGCGTCGGGATCTGGCGCTGGTATTACCACAAGGGGTAAAGGCGGATGAAGTGCTGGCAGTGCTTGGAGAAAGTGCTGGAGAGCTCTTGCTGGAACTGTCAGTGTTTGACCAGTATCAGGGTGACAATATTGAAAAAGGCAAAAAAAGTCTTGCTTTGGGCTTGACCTTTCAGCATTCTTCACGCACCCTATCAGACTCGGATATAAATCCAATAATTGATAGTTGTATCAAGGCCCTAGAGGCCAAATTTAATGCTGAATTAAGATAGTAATCAGCAAAGGATCCGGGGTAATCGGGAAGTCGTGATGACAGTTTCCAGAGACCTTCGGAAATAAACAAAACAGAAGATCTGACAAGCCAAGGTTACCGTTTATGTCAACCGGAGCATTAACCAAAGCTGAGATGGCTGAACGTCTTTTTGACGAAATCGGCCTGAACAAGCGGGAAGCCAAGGAGCTGGTAGAGCAGTTCTTTGAAGAAGTTCGCAAATCACTTGAGTCGAATGAGCAGGTAAAACTGTCTGGTTTTGGCAATTTTGATTTGCGTGACAAGCGGCAACGACCGGGACGCAACCCCAAAACCGGGGAAGAGATTCCTATTCAGGCTCGCAGGGTGGTAACTTTCAGGCCAGGACAGAAGCTGAAAGCAAAGGTAGAAAGCTATGCTGGAACCAAGTCATAACGCTGAACTCCCGGAAATTCCGGCCAAGCGTTATTTTACAATTGGCGAGGTCAGTGAGCTTTGTGAGGTCAAACCCCATGTTCTGCGTTACTGGGAACAGGAGTTTGCCCAGCTCAAGCCTGTAAAGCGCCGTGGTAACCGTCGTTACTACCAGCGTCAGGACGTTATTCTGATTCGTCAGATCAGAGCTCTCCTGTACGAGCAGGGCTTCACCATTGGTGGCGCCAGATTGCGCATGAGTGGCCAGAACCCCGTAGAGCATGAGGAAAGTCCGAAGGCAGCAGCGGTACAACCTGCAGTCAAATCGGAATCAATCAGGGAAATGATTGAAGAGATTGAAGAGGCCCTGAGCTACCTGTCCTGATACTCGGTAGATAGTCGATAGGATAGATAGTCGATAGATAGCCGATAGCAGATCATTATCAATAGCAGACCCGGCAAAAATAATTCAATACAGGTTTTCGGAGTGTAGCGCAGCTTGGTAGCGCACCACACTGGGGGTGTGGTGGTCGTGGGTTCAAATCCCGCCACTCCGACCAAACAAAAGGTCCAGGTGATTTCAGCCATCTGGACTTTTTTATTGGATTCAGGAAATTGTTGCAGGTGTCTGGCATATACACTGCACTGTCTTTAGGCAGCCATCCTTGTTTTTTAATCGAATCTGATGGCCAACAAAAAACCCGCCAAAGGGCGGGTTTCTTGTTTCACGCAGAGGTTTATCTCTGACGTTCAGTTTCAATTTCCACACTTACTTCCGCCATGATGCGACGGTTGCGGGAGCGGTTTTCAGCAGTATCGTTGTTGACTACAGGACGTGCTTCCCCGTATCCAACGGAAGACAGCCTTGAAGGAGAGATGCCGTGTGTGTTAATCAGTCTGTTCATCACAGCTTGTGCACGGCGTTCTGAAAGCCCCTGGTTGTACTGGTCTGTACCAACAGAGTCTGTATGACCTTCAATCACAACAGCGGTATTGGCATAGGTCATCATGAACTGGGCAAAATCAGCGATTTCCTGATAGTACTCCTGTTTGATGACTGCCTGGTCAAAGTCGAATTCCACCAACAGTTCCTGGCTCATCATGCTGCGATCAAGGATGGGGCAGCCGTTTGCATCAACAGCAAGGTTGCGCGGTGTATTGGCACAACGATCGCGTGAATCGACAACGCCGTCTCCATCAGTATCTCTTTCCGGCTCAGGAGTAACAGCAGCTGGAGTGCTGGCAGCTACCGGGCGCCTGGAAACAGAGCCGAATGCATAGCCGAAGGCCAGATTCACTACTGTGTCGAGATTGTTGGATTCTGTGGTTGCCACAGCTTTGAGATCACCACGGATGAACACATTGTCATTGAGAAATTGCTTGAAGCCCACACCAAGATCGAATGCATTTTCCTTGACGTTGTCGATGGGCATGCCTTGCGGCTCGAGGTCGAATCTGCCGAAGCCAAGGCCCAAATAGGGCTGAAAACTGCCAATCTGGTTCAAATGGTAATTTGCACCAACGCGAGTAAAGGTAAGTTCTGATTCACCGCGGCCTTTCTCAAAGTCGGAGTCAACACCCCAACGCTCAGCAGTGCCACTCCACCTTGTGTTAAGCGGGATTTCGGTACCAAGCAGCCAGCCAAAGTCATCATCCTGGTTCCAGCTGCTGTCAAAGAGGTAATCTACAACGCCGCCGTATATATTGGGACGGTTATCGACGTCCTGTGCCTGGGCGGCAAAACTGCAGCACAACAGGGCAGTGCCTGCGGTAGCAACCAGAGCCCGGGAAATTTTCTTACGAATAGCCATCTGCTTCTCCTGTAGAGGCGGTACGTTCAAAACTGCCCCATTATTAAGCATATGAATAAGCGAATTTGCAGTAACTTTGCTTCCATGTGCTGGTAATCCCATGTACTGCACAACACTGGAGCCTGCCGATCAGGTGAAGTGCCTGGCCGTTTGCCTACAGAGGATTATCCTGATTGATAAGTGTCATCCCCTGGATATATCCGGCTGGTGCATGCAGATCAAAGGCACCAATAAACCCGCTACCAGTAGCCCGTGTAAAGACACCGCCGATATTACCGCTAACGCCGGTTACTGCCCCGGAAACGCCGGTATACACTGCGATGTTTTTCATGCTGGCAAATGCGCCTTCGACATCTCCGTCAAAAGTAACGGCCCAGGTACCAAGTGAGTTGGTCAGCACCTGAAGAGAGCCGTCACTGATGGCATCCACAGACTGGCTGAAATCAACCATGAAGGACATATCCACACCTACAAGATCGCTACCCAGACTATCCAGACCAATACAGTTGGTTGATGCCCCGCAGGTGGCATTGCCAACATAACTTACTGCACCGGTATAACTGGCCAGTGCCAGCGGATTCGTTGGATTGACGATGGCCCACACAATACTACGGGACAGCGGATTGGCTGAGAGCTTATTACGGTCTGCCGTATTGACTATCACCCTTACGTCGTCCTTGTCCCAGATACCCCAGTTGACATCGAAGTCATCAACCTGGGTGGATATCGGGGTAACCTGGAATTCAGGGCTTTCGACAGGGGTGATCACAGCATCTGCCGGCACTTCGAGGAAGCCGGGATCAGTAATGGCCTGATTGATGCCATTGTGGGTAAGGGTAGGGATGGTATCGCTGTCGTTATCACCAGCCTTGCCCCATCCCAAGCCGCTTTCAATACCATTGTCCAACACAGTCAGACTGACAAGGTCGGTAT
>JAURLQ010000044.1 GCA_030831125.1 Gammaproteobacteria bacterium | reverse complement strand
CCGCTTTACCGATGATCCGGAAATTCGCTGCTTCATGCCCGGCGTACCCCGCGCCACCTATCTGCCGTATCCCTTCCAGATAATTCAAGGCAACGACAAGATACTGATGGTGTACGGCTTTGCCGAAACCAGCCGCACCATTCACATGAACATGGCCAACCCTGAACCGGCACCCATCGATTCCTGGATGGGGCGCTCACACGGGCACTGGGAAGGCAACACCCTGGTGGTGGAAGCGGCCGGTTTCAATGGCAGTTCCTGGCTCGATCGGGCCGGCAATTTTGCGAGTGCCACGCTGGTGGTGACTGAACGCTACAGCTTCATGACACCGGATGTGCTGTTGTATGAAGCCACGCTGGAAGATCCTGCAGTATTCACGCGTCCATGGACCATACGCCTGCCCTTGTATCGTCGCATGGAGGCGGGCTTGCAACTGCCAGAATTCAAATGTGTGGAATATGCAGAGGAAATTCTATACGGGCATTTACGTGCCAGCGGAGATGCTGCAGATGAGTGACAAGCGTAAGGAGAATACCGGTATGAACATTCAGTTAACCGATGATTGTCTGTACATCAAAAAACCGCTGTCAAAACTGGCCATGGCGCTGTTGGTAGCAACTGCCTTGCCGGCAAGCGGCCTTGGCGCAGAACTGCAGCAGGTGAGTATTGCCGTGCCCAGCCCCTTGCAGGCCACAAGCTGGTATCAGCGCTATCTGGGCTGTACATCACTGGAAGGGCGAGACAATGCGCTCGACTGTGGCGGAGTAACGCTTGAATTTCTGGTGCAGCCGGTACTGGGCGGATCACAGGGCACCGGTCTTGATCATATCGCCTTTTCCGTGCCCGATCTGGTTGGCAAAATGAACGAACTGGAACAGGTAGGGGTAAGCGGTACTGGTGTGAGGCTGCAGCGGCTGGATGATGGCGCCACTTTTCAACAGATACCAGGACTGTATCTTTCCGGTTTTATCTTCGATCCCTGGGGCACGCATATAGAACTGGTGCAAGACACTGAGCAACAGGGCTTTCATCATATACACCTCAGCGCGAGTAATGCCGCGGCTACGCTGGACTGGTACCAGTCACGACTGGGTGCAGAGCAGGCAATGCACAAGGGTGTGGAGCCCGCCCTGCGTTTCGGCAATGTGTGGCTGCTGGCCAGTGACCAGGGGCCGGTAGCGCCTGCCGCCACAAGGGGCAGGGCAATTGATCATCTGAGCTTCAGGGTAGACAACATGCAGGCTGAGCTGGATACCCTGGCTGCAACCGGCGTAACAATAGCCTCACAGGCAGCCACACCAGCCAATGGCAGGAGCGAGGCAAGACAGGCCTTCATCAATGGTCCCGACAATGTGTTGCTGGCGCTGGTTGAAAACGGTTGGGCCGGCGTTGATGTCAATGTATCCGTACGCAGCGATGCACTTGATTTGAGCAGCAACTATGAAACGCCGCAAACCCCGTGGGGCGAGCCCGACCTGCAGGGCATTTATACCAGCGATGCTGCCCAGGGCATTCCGTTGCAACGCCCACAGGATATTCCTGCCAGTGACGTACTCAGTGCAGTAGAAGCGGCAGCACGCCGTGAGCGCGGCACCCTCAGCAGCATCTGGGGTTATGAACGCGAATGGCGCGATACCACTCTTGAATATGCCAGGGACGCACCGCTTACCCAGATAGCCATGATTGTTGATCCGCCAGATGGGCGTTTGCCACCACTTACGCCTGAAGCCGCTGCAGCACGTGCAGCAAACACGTCTGAAAATGAAGAAGGCCCCTCACTACCAAGAGGACCGGAAGACCTTAACTACTATGTACGCTGCATCACCCAGGGCATGCCCAACCTGATGTTGCCAACCATCTACAACAACGGTCTGCAGATAGTGCAGAGCCCCGGTGTGGTTGCCATCACCAAGGAAATGATCCACGAAACCCGCATTATCCACATCGACAGCGAACCAGCTGCAGACATACCACAGTGGCTGGGACAAACGCGGGGACACTGGGAAGGTTCAACGCTGGTGGTAGAAACCAATAACTTCAATGGCCGGGCCTCATATCAGGGCTCAAGCCCGGGCATGACCCTTACGGAACGCTTCACGCGCCTGTCGCCCGATGTGCTGCAGTACGAATTCACCGTGAACGACCCGGCCACCTGGACCCAACCCTGGACAGCCGTGTTTCCCTTCATGCGTGATGATTCGCAATACGAACTGATTGAATACGCCTGTCACGAAGGCAACTACGCAGTAAGCAACATACTCAGTGGCGCTCGTGCTGCTGAACAGGAGGCCGCAGAATGAAACACATAGCCAAGCCCTGCCAGAAAAACAAACGAATCATCAAGCCATTACTGCAGGCCCTGCTGCTGGCAACGCCTTTGCTTGCTCCTGTGGCCCTCGCGCACCATGCCTTCTCGGCAGAATTCGATGCCACCAAACCGGTGTATCTCACCGGCAAGGTCACCAAGATGGAATGGATCAATCCACACTCGTGGCTGCATATTGATGTAGCCAACGAAGACGGTACGCAAACCAGCTGGATGATAGAAGCCGGCCCCGCCGGTGTACTGGTAAGACGCGGCTGGACCCGCGACTCCATCAAGGCAGGCACCGAAGTGATTGTGGAAGGCTACCAGGCACGCGATGGTTCAAACCGCGCCAATGGCAGGGACGTTACCTTGCCTGATGGCAGGAGGCTGTTTGCGGGATCGTCGAATCCGGAAGAAGGTGCACCGCAATAAAATTTTACCGAGGCACAAAGGCAAGGAAGCGTAACGGGTTATTTATCATGATGTGCTGCAACACCGCTTCATCTGCCCCGGCGGCCAGAAGTTTAGGCAAAAAGGCTGTCACTGTTTTGTCATAACCGCTTGAGGCATCTACCTATAAGAGAAAGTTGTCTGTAAATCCACTAGTAGTTAATAATTTATCTAACAATTTTCGATGCTGAAAAACCAGATACTGGATAAATTTGACTCATGAATTATTGGTGGGTCAATCAAAAACAAACAGCCCGGCATGAAATCGGGAATGGATATCTATGGTCACCTAAAAGACAGGGTAATGATCGGCAGCATTTTTCATATGAATTTATGAAACAAGTTCAGCCAGGAGATATCGTATTTTCTTACGCTAATGCGCATATCATCGCAATTGGATTGGCAAAAACATATTGCTATTCATTTCCTAAACCACAAGATTTTGGGAGGGTCGGAGGAAATTGGTCAGAAGAGGGTTGGAAAATTGAGATTAATTATCATCAGTTAGCAGATCCAATTAGGCCGTCGCACCATATGCAGGTACTGGCGCCATTATTGCCAAAGATATACTCACCCATACAGGTGGATGGAAGAGGAAATCAAGCTTATCTTTTTAAAATTGAACAGTCTCTCGCATTTGAAATAGCGCAATTGGTTGGTGCTGAAATATTTGAGTTGGTCAAAGGAAATTATGTTGCCGAACCCCGAGATGTTGCAGATACGGTCAATATCCATATTCAAGAATGGGAAGACAGGATTGAGAAAACCCTTTTGGAGGAAGTTGGAATTGATGAAACTGAAAGAGAATCGATCATTAGGGCTAGGAGAGGCCAGGGTAAGTTTAGAGAGCTTTTATTATTTCGTGAGAGATCTTGTCGTGTAAAAGGTGTGGAAAAGCATGAACATTTAATTGCTAGTCATATAAAACCTTGGCGGTCAGGAAATAATTACGAAAGGTTAGATCCTGAAAATGGCTTTATGTTGACTCCTTCTATAGATCATCTGTTTGATAAAGGATTTATAAGCTTTGATAATAATGGATCTATTGTGCTTGCAGATGTTGCTGATAGATCCTCAATGGAGCGAATGGGAGTTATTGGTGCAGATGTCAAAACACCCCCTCGCCCGCTAAGTCAGGGACAGCTAAACTATATTGAGTGGCATAGAGAGAATATACTTTTAACGTAGAAAACCTCTCTATTTATTTTTGGAAATAATTGCCTAGTCAACTTTCCTCACCGCCCCCTTATCCGCACTAGTCGCCATACTCGCATATGCCCGCAGTGCCTTGCTGACTTTCCGTGGTCTGACTTCATGCGGTTTCCATGCTTCGGCACCGCGCTTTTCTTCTTCATTGCGGCGTGCTTCCAGTTCCTCGTCGCTTACTTTCATGTTGATCGTGCGATTCGGGATATCGATCTCGATGATGTCGCCTTCGCGTACCAGACCTATGGCGCCGCCTTCAGCCGCTTCGGGTGAGGCGTGGCCAATGGAGAGGCCGCTGGTGCCGCCGCTGAATCTGCCGTCGGTGAGCAGGGCGCATACTTTGCCGAGGCCTTTTGATTTCAGGTAGCTGGTTGGATACAGCATTTCCTGCATGCCGGGGCCGCCTTTGGGTCCTTCGTAGCGGATGATGACTACGTCGCCAGCAACTATCTCGCCATTGAGAATGCCTTTTACGGCGCTGTCCTGGCTTTCGAATACTTTTGCCGGGCCACTGAACTTGAAGATGCTTTCATCCACGCCGGCGGTTTTCACGATGCAGCCGTCTTCGGCAATGTTGCCGTACAGCACTGCAAGTCCGCCTTCCTTGTTGTAGGCGTGTTCCACTTCCCTGATGCAGCCATGCTGTCTGTCGGTGTCGAGACTGGGCCAGCGGGTGTTCTGGCTGAAGGCTACCTGGGTAGGTATGCCAGCAGGGCCGGCTTTGTAGAATTCCTGCACTGCTTCACTCGGGTTACGTTTGATGTCCCACGTGTCGAGCGCTTCCTGCAAGCTCTTGCTGTGCACAGTGGGGATGTCGGTATGGATCAGTCCACCACGATCGAGAGCGCCGAGTATGCCCATGATGCCGCCGGCACGATGTACGTCTTCCATATGGTAGAGCTGGGTGCTGGGCGCCACTTTGCACAGGTTCGGTACCTTGCGCGAGAGACGGTCGATATCGTTTTGTGTGAAATCCAGTTCCGCTTCCTGTGCTGCGGCAAGGAGATGCAGGATGGTGTTGGTGGAACCGCCCATCGCAATGTCGAGAGTCATCGCATTTTCAAAGGCCTTGAAGTTGGCGATGTTGCGCGGCAGTACGCTTTCGTCATCTTCGCCATAGTAGCGTTTGCACAGTTCAACCACGGTACGGCCGGCGCGCAGGAACAGCTGTTCGCGGTCGGCATGGGTGGCCAGCACGCTGCCGTTGCCGGGCAGGCCCAGGCCCAATGCTTCAACCAGACAGTTCATGCTGTTGGCCGTGAACATACCGCTGCAGGAGCCGCAGGTAGGGCAAGCGCTGCGTTCAACCTCTGCAACATCTTCGTCGCTTTGCTTGTCGTCGGCAGCCATAACCATGGCATCGACCAGATCCAGTTTTACCACCTGGCCGGCCAGTTTGGTTTTGCCGGCTTCCATCGGACCGCCGGAGACAAACACCACGGGAATGTTGAGACGCAGTGCTGCCATGAGCATGCCGGGGGTGATCTTATCGCAGTTGCTGATACACACTATGGCGTCGGCACAGTGGGCGTTCACCATGTACTCCACCGAGTCGGCAATAATTTCGCGGCTGGGCAGGCTGTACAGCATGCCGTCGTGGCCCATCGCAATGCCGTCGTCCACGGCAATGGTGTTGAACTCTTTCGCTACGCCGCCCACTTTCTCGATTTCGCGCGCTACCAGCTGGCCCAGGTCTTTCAGATGCACATGGCCGGGCACAAACTGGGTAAAAGAGTTGGCAATTGCCACAATGGGTTTGCCGTCAAAGTCGCCGTCTTTCATGCCAGTGGCGCGCCAGAGCGCGCGGGCACCTGCCATGTTGCGGCCTTGTGTGCTGGTTGCTGATTTTAATTTTGCCATGTGGAACTCCCCGGAAAGCTGATTCGGTGTTGCTTCCTGACTTGGTTGGTAGCCTGATGTGTGTAATTCTGAGGGAAGATCAGTAATGACGAAAGTGAAATATTCGTAATTCTGCGTTGCGCAATACGGGATAAAGCTGGTGTTGTCAGGGTGTGTAGGGTTTTTCTGCTGATTCCAGTATGGACTGAAAGGCAGGCACGTCAACAACGTTGGGATCACTCTGGGGCATTGCCAGTATATAGGCATACAGATCCCGCGCCTGCGCATCGCTGACAGTATTGACCGGGTAATTCGGCATGGCGGCAGAATTACGAACTGGTGCCACGTCGGCACGCAATCTCAGATAGGCGATAAAATCACTCTCGTTCCTGAGCGGCTGACTGTCAGGATTATGCAGACTGGCGCGACCATAACCGCTATAGCCGTGGCACTGATAGCAGCCGTGTTGGTAGAACAGCTGGGCGCCTGTTTCGGCATTGCCGCTTGCGGGGCCCTGTGCTGCTGCCAGCGAGGATGCAGCAAGCAGCAGGGATGCTGGCGTCAAGCCTGCACGGATGAATTTAAGGCGTGTCGCAGCATTGCCTGTGGAATTCGTGTCCAGTAATCGAACTTTCAGGCTGCGTTCCTTCAGAAACCTGGTCATGGTCATGAATCCTGCAATTGTTATCCGGGACAGCAATGACTCTGACCCCTTGTAGCCTTAAAGTGTTTTCAGAAAAACCTTTGAATTGCGCTGATAGTTATACAGTGCTTTTTTGGTTTCCGGCAAGGCTTCCACATTGCTCAGGGCAAAGCCCCGCTCCAGAAACCAGTGCGGGCTTTTGGTGGTGAGCACAAAAAGATTCATCAGTCCCTGCTTTTTGGCACTGCTTTCTATCTGTTCAAGCAGGTGTTCTGCCCGTCCGCCATTCTGGTATTGCGGGTGAGTTGCAAGGCAGGCGAGTTCGCCGCTCTTGTCATCCTGGGGGTAAAGTGCACCGCAAGCGATGATCATGCCTTCACGTTCAATAACAAAGAAGCGTTCAATTTCGCTTTCCAGCAGTTCGCGTGACCTGTGCACCAGAATGCCGGCTTCTTCCAGCGGTTCTATCAGTTCAAGTATGCCACCCACATCATTGATATAGGCCTGTCTTAACTGTTCATACATTTCCTGGGTAATGAGCGTGCCGATACCATCGCGGGTGAAGAGCTCTATCAGCAGTGCGCCATCATCTTCATAGGAGATAACCTGTGAACGCTTCACAGTGGCGCTGCAGGCTTTAACACCCACTTCAAGATTGCGCAGTTCTTCATCAATACCATTGGCAGAAATTTTTTCCCTGATCAGGGCTTGCGCTTCTTCGGCGCTCATCTTGCTTATGCGCTCGCCATCCTTGTCGAGAATGCCGGCCTCATTGCCATAGATCAGCAGCTTGTCGGCTTTGAGTGCAATCGCAACGGCAGAGGCAACTTCTTCCACTGTCATGCTGAACACTTCACCGGTAGCGGAATAGCCGAGATTGGACATGAGCACGATGTTGCCGATGTCGAGTTGTTTACGGATGGCGTCGGTTTCAACTTTTCTGACTTCGCCGGTCAGCCCGTAATCAATACCGTTCTGGATACCGAAGGGTTTGGCCATGACAAAATTGCCGCTGGTCAGGGTAATGTCTGCACCGTGCATGGGTGAGTTGACCAGCCCCATGGAAAAGGCTGCTTCTATGTCGATCCGCAGTTTGCCAACCACCTGCTTGATGATCTCAAGCGTGTCTGCGTCAGTTACACGAACCGAGCTGTGCAACTGGCCGGTAACCTTGTCGAGCAGTTCTGTTTCTATGCCCGCTTGTTGCAGTGCCTTGCCAATCTGGGGGCGCGCGCCATGTACCAGCACCAGCCTTACACCAAGGCTGTTGAGCAAAGTAATGTCGTGGGCAATGTTCCAGAAATTGTCATGCGCCAGCGCTTCGCCGGGCAACAGGATGACGAACACCTTGCCGCGATAGGCGTTGATGTAGGGCGACGAATGCCGGAACCAGTTGACGTAAAGCTTGCTGTCCATGATCTCCAGCCTGCAGGCTGAGTGAAAAGGGCAGGCATTTTACCTGAAAAATCAATGATGTGTCAGAAAAATCAAAGGGGTCAGAGTAACTTGATTCATTGCCTGAATGCCTGGCGATCAGAGAATTCAAGGTGAATCAAGTTACTCTGACCCCTTTGATTTTTACAGGCTGGAATTCATGTCTGCTCATCGTAGAGGCAATAACGCCTGATCAGTCCCTGCAGTATGCCGATGCATGGTTGTATCTGGTCCATGGCCATGTATTCATTGGGCTGGTGGGCTACATCTATGCTGCCGGGCCCCAATACTACGGTATCCATGCCCAACTGCTGCATAAAGGGCGCTTCAGTACCGAAAGCCACGCTTTGGCTGTCTTGCCCCGTAAGCTTTTCACAGACCGCAATCAGGTCAGATTGATCATTCTCGAAAGGTTCTGCGCCGGGGAACAGGGGTTCAAAGGTAAAGGGCGTATTGTGCCTGTCAGCTATGGACTGGAGCATTCCGCGGATGTCATCCCTTACGGTGGTACTGGTCATACCTGGCAGCATGCGCACGTCGAACTCAAGCTCACAATGTCCGCAAATGCGGTTTGGATTGTCGCCGCCATGTATCACGCCAAGGTTCATGGTGGGCACATCAATCGCAAAATGCGGGTCCTTGAACTGGTGTTGCAGTTTATGACGGTAGTGCAGCAGTGCACCTATCATCTCGTGCATGGCCTCGAGCGCATTGCGACCAAGGGAAGGGTTTGAGGAGTGGCCGCTCTGCCCCTGCACATGCAGCCTTTCCATCATTACGCCTTTGTGGCGGTTTACTGGTGTCAGTCCGGTTGGCTCACCAATTACCGCAGCCCGACCCAGTTGCCGGTGTTCCCTGACAAGTGCCCGGGCGCCTTCCATTGAGCTTTCTTCATCAGCGGTAGCAAGAATAATAAGCGGATGTTTCATGTTGCCGGCTTCAAGATCCTTCACAGCCTCGTGCACCACTGCAAAAAAACCCTTCATGTCGGTACTGCCCAGGCCATAAAGTCTGTTGTCTTTTTCAGTCAGTCTGAGCGGATGCATCTGCCACAGTGCTTCATCAAAAGGCACGGTATCGGTATGTCCGGCCAGTACCAGTCCACCAGTGCCGGTGCCAAGTGTGGCAATGAGATTTGCTTTGTGGGGGTGATGGGTCAACTGCATCACTTCACAGGAAAAGCCCAGGGTTTCAAAACGGTTGGCAAGCAGATCAATGACAGGGCGGTTGCCCATGTCGATGTGAGGATTGGCCGAGCTGACTGAGGGCAGTGTCAGCAGGTCGTTGAACAGCTGCAGAAAATCAGAGTTCATGAATCTCCAGGCCGCGGTAAAGGATAAAACCGGCTTCGCTCTGGATGCCAATCCGCCCTGTGGGATTTTCAAGCCCTTCAGCTTCGGTTACCACTTCACCATTGAGTTCTACAGTCAGCGTGCTGCCAACTGCACGGATCGTGAACATCTGCCATTCACCGGGGCCGGTATAAAGTTCGAAAACGCGATCGCGCTGATAGTCGGTATCGCCATCAGCCACCTCATGACGATAGAGGTTGGCAAGGGGCAGGGGGTCGTCAGTGGTGTTACCTGTTATTTCCCGCATCTGCACCTGATAGGCATCGCCCGGCCAGCCACGGATGAAATCCGTACCGGGTTCAACACGCAGGAAAATGCCGCTGTCGGCATCCTGCCCGAGAAACATCACCTGTCCCCGCAGCTCGAAATCTCCGTAATCGCGAGGTGAAGAGAGCCAGCCTGCATCGCCGGTAACCTGGAGTACACCACCATCAAAAATAAAGGAAGGCAGGCTGGTGTTGAGTTGCCTCCAGGTATCAAGATTGGTACCGAAGAGCGGCACAAAACCATCATTTTCCTCAGCGCCTTGTTCAGCCGCCATCAGGGAAGACTGCGCAAACAGCAGAAAAACAACGATGGGTAATTTCTTCATGGATCTCAGCTCCCTGTATCGCTTGTGTGGGCCAGCCAGACAGGGGTCACAATGCCAGCCATCTGTTTGCCAGCATACCGTATCAGACGGGTAACGATAAGCATCAAAATGGGCTGTTTCAGACAATTTGCTTTTATACTGCCCCTCATGATCTGTCCCAAATGCAAATATGAAAAGCAGGATCACGATACTGACATGATGCCGGGTGTTTGCCCTGCCTGTGGTATTGCCTTTGAAAAATACCGCAAATCCCTGCAGGAAAAAGCAAAGCCCCTTGCCCCGCCGGCAACGGACGAGTTGCCGCCGCCACTGTGGCAACGGTTTTTCCACTATGCCTGCTTCATGCCAAGCGACAGGCATGAAGGTGCCTTCTGGGCACATTTCGTTATTTATGTTTGCTTTGTGGCATGGGGGCTGTACTTCATTGCCGGGGGTGTGGATGTACTGACTTTGGGCACTTCCTTTCTGCATGGTATTGACCAGGCCTTTCATGCCTACGGACATATCATGTTCAATCCGTTTGGTGATTTCTGGGAGCTGATCGGTGGCAGTATTTTTCAGGTGTGGGCACCGCTGTTTCCACTGGTATTCTTCATGGTCTGGCAAAGAGACAATTTTGCTGCCTCAATCATGCTTTGGTGGTGCGGGCAGAATTTCATGGATATTGCGGTTTACGTTGCTGATGCGCCGCTGCAGGTAGTGCCGTTGATGGCAGGAGAGGCTGCCCGGCATGACTGGGCCGCCTGGTTCGGCGAGGCGGATAATCTGGATGGTGCGGCAGGTGTGGCGACATTGCTCTTTGTTATCGGTACATTGGTAATACTGCTGAGCAACCTTTGGGGAGCTTACCTGCTGTGGACAGAATTCCACGGGCGCACCAAAGCGCCAGTGCAGGTTGTGACAGAAGACGAAACAACACTCTAGTGAAACCAGGGGGAATGTAATGAAAGCAAAATATCTGCTCGGTCTGGCATTGGTGCTGGCGCCTTTGGCAGGAATGCCACAAGTGAACGATCCACAGCTGCAGGAGGCCTACCGGCAGATGCGCGCCATGGGCCCGGTGCTCAATCCACAGGTGATTAATGGCACCGGTGCCCTTTATGCCGAAATTCACAAGAGTACAGACAAGGGCAATCTCAATGTTGCAAAGGATCTGCATTATGGTCCTGATGACAAGCAGGTGATGGATGTATACACACCGCAGGGTGGGGGAGTGAGCCGTCCTGCCGTGGTGTTCATCCATGGTGGCGGCCTGACAGGCGGTGACAAGGACAATGCTCTTTCTGATTTGATGAATGCCAATATTGCGCAATATTTCGGTCGTCATGGCATGGTGGGCATCAACGCCACCTATCGCCTTGTACCGAACATCGAGTATCCGCAGGGTGCGCAGGACATGCAGGCCATCGTCAAATGGATACGGGACAATGCTGTTGAGTACGGGATTAATCCCCGGCAGATTTTCTTCCTGTGTTCTTCAGCCGGCTGCACTCATACTTCTGCACTGCTGTACAACACCCAGGTGATGTATGAAGGTGATCCTGATATAGCAGGTGCCATTATGCTTTCAGGTGCCTATCAGGCAGACAACCGGGATTACTTCGGTAGCAATGCGGAAGTCAGGGAGGCCCGCTCCACCTATGCCCTTGCCGAAAACTATTCAGGCCCCAGAGTGCCTGTGTTCCTGATGAGTGCTGAGCATGATCCGAGCGGCATCGAGCAGGGCACTGCCCGCCTGTATGCGCAGTTGTGCGAGAAATACAATGACTGTCCACGCTTTGCGCAGGCCAGGGATCACAACCACATATCCATCAACCAGCACATCAATAGTGCAGATGACCGTTATACCAGCATGATGCTGGAGTTCATCCACAAGGTGATTGCCGAAGCAGAAATGGAATAGTCAGGGTAGCACTGGTCAAACCAGGTGGTCGCAACGAGCCGCCATGATGAAATCGTTGCTGTGCAGACCTGCAATGGTATGGGTCCACCAGCTTACTGTTGCCCGGCCCCATTCAATCAGAATGGCCGGGTGATGGTTGGCCGCTTCAGCCAGCTCACCCACCTGCAGCGCAAAAGCCTGGGCACTGACATAGTCAGTGAAGAAATACGTACGGCGCAGTTTGCTTACGCCATTCTCCACGATAACTTCCCAGTCCTGCAGCGGGGCAAGCAGTCTTGCCTGCTCTTCAGGCGTCAGGGCAGGTGTATCCTTGTGGCAGAGTGTAATCGGCTGTTGGGCAAGATTGCTCATATTGTTTTTGTCATCTGTTTTTCAATACAGCACAGGTAAGACGCGAAACACAAACCAGCTTGTCTTCAGTATCGTTGATTCTGATGTCCCATACCATCGTTGAACTGCCGATATGCAGGGGGCGGGCTGTTGCCGTAACAAACGGCGGTTTGCCTGGCCTGACATGGTTGGCGTTTATATCCAGCCCGACTATATGAAAGCCTTCAGGACAGCACAGGCTGGAGGCAAGACTGCCAAGCGTCTCGGCCATGACAACAGAAGCACCCCCATGGATAACGCCCATATGCTGACGGGTTCTTTCATCAACCGGCATGCTTGCACGCAGATAGTCTTCACCGATTTCCGTTACCCTGAAGCCAACATGCTCACACATGGTACCAACAAGTTTGGCATTTATTTCATCAAGCGTTGCCTGGATTCTCCAGATAGCCATTGAATACTCCAATATCACTTACATTCGCCAGGGAACAATGCACTGCTCTTGCCGGCAAGTCTGTAGGCAAGCAGACCTGCCCATTCATGGGTGGCATCGCGCAGCACAAGCAGATTGTTCATCAGGCTGAATCGCAACCGCTTCAACCTGCCGGCTGAAGTGTAGTGATCCACAGGCCACGGAATGATCTGCCATTGGCGTTTACAGAAAATACCTGCAGTACGTGGCATATGGAAGGCAGAAGTTACCACTATCCAGTTTTCATCCGGTGCAGGCTGTGCCTGAAGCTGGCTGAATACCACGTTTTCCCAGGTGTTGCGTGATTCCCTTTCCAGTATTACACGGTCTGTATCAAGCCCGATGGTAGTGAAAAACCTTGCTGCGATGTCGGCCTCGCGATAATCCGGTGACAGGATGTCGCCAGAACCACCACTCATGACCAGCTGTGCACGGGGAAACCTGCGGGAGAGTTCAGCAAAAGCAACCAGTCTGTCGACACTGGAGCTGAGTTCAATCTGCTCCCATTCCACTGAGGCCAGTGCATCGATTGTACCGCCCAGCACTATGATGCCGTCGATCTGGCGTGGCAGTTGCGGGTTTGGTTCAAACCGGCTTTCCAGCTTGTACAACATCCATTCCCCGATGGGCAAAGTGGCTATCAGGAGCAGCAGTACACCGGTAATGGCCAGCAGACGGGTAGCCGTTTTATGTCGGCCCCGCAGTAACAGTATGAGGATTGCAAACAACACATACAGCAACAGGGCATCGGGTTGTACCAAAGGCCAGACAAGTTTGGAGAGTATGAAGAATACCGTGTCCATTACGACGGTTCCTGCGGATAATCCGGCAGTCTGCCTATCGTATGGAATGCATTGTTGTCCTGATCAAACCAGCCATCGACATGGTAGGTTTCGGCAACCCTGCTGCGGGTGAGTACCTGAGAAGGTAAACCTGCCGCTACCAGCCTGCCTTTGTCGAGCATCAGCAGCCGGTTGCAGTAACGGGAAGCGAGAGTAAGGTCATGCATGACAACAATTATGCCCTTTCCCGACTGTGCCAGTCTGCCCAGCTGCTCCATGGTCTGGTACTGATGCCACAGATCAAGTGCCGCCACTGGTTCATCTGCCAGCAGAACAGGTGTTTCAGAAGCGAGCATGCGCGCAAGATGCACCCGCAGTTTTTCACCTTCCGACAATGTGCCAAATTTACGGGAAGCGAGTTTGTGCAGGTCTGTCTCGGTCATGGCCTGATAGATGGCAAGCCTGCTTTGGGAAGAGCCGGCATGCCCATGGGGAAGCCTCCCGAGTTTTACTATCTGCTCAACACTCAGGGGCCAATGTGTCTGTGGGCTCTGCTCAAGGTAGGCCAGATACCTTGCGCGCTCCCCAGCCCCCACAAATCTGAGGTTTTCGCCGTCCAGCCTCACCCTGCCTGATTCCGGTTGCAGCAATCCTGCGAGCAGTTTGACCAGGGTACTTTTGCCGGCACCATTGGGTCCTACCAGACCCAGCATTTCTCCTGCATGCAGTTGTAAACTGATGTTGCGCAATATCGGGACACCATCGGCTTCGTACTCCAGATGTTCTGCTTCAAGCAACAAGGTATCGGGATTGCTCATTGTGTCCCCACTTTCTGCCTGATCAGCAAATACAGAAAGAACGGGCCACCCAGTGCGGCAGTGAGCACGCCGAGTTGCAGTTGTTGTGTGCCCGGCAGATGCTGCACCAATACATCAGCCAGCAGCACCAGCACTGCCCCGGCTGGGAGGGACAGAAACATGAGTTTGCCCGGTTCATTGCCGGCAAGTGGTCGCATGATGTGGGGGACAACCAGGCCGACAAAGCCGATGTTGCCGCTGACTGCCACGGCTGCCCCGGTGCATCCAGCAGCACCGGCAATTACAAACAGAGTTTCCCGGCGTAATTCGAAACCCAGGGTCTGGGCGGTGTTTTCCCCAAGAGTAAGCGCATCAAGGAAATGTCGCTTGCCGAGAAGAATTGTCCACGACACCAACATGAACGGCAGTGCTATCCACACCTCCTGCATGCTGCGATTGGCTACAGAACCGAGCATCCAGTAGTAGATTTCCTGCAGTGCCAAAGGGTTGGGTGCCAGATTGAGCGACAGGGCAATAAGGGAACCTGCAGTGGCGCTGATGGCAATGCCACAAAGAATGATAGTAGCGGTGCCGGCAAATTTGCGGGCAATCTGCAGCATCAGGGTTACCGCTACGGCAGCACCGGTAATCGCGGCGAGTGGCAGCAACACCCAGTGCAGATCGGCAACACCATAATAGATGGTCAGCACGGCAAAGAGTCCTGCGGTCTGGGAAACCCCCAGGATGTCGGGACTGGCAAGCGGATTTCGCAACAAGCCCTGCATGGCAGCACCGGCAAGTGCAAGCGAGGCACCAGTGAGCATCGCAAGGAGCGCGCGAGGCAAACGGATTTCTGCAATGATGATGCCGGCTACACTGCGGGTGCCAGCAAGTGCATCTGTGATGCCCTCAATGACGGCTATTGATGATGGACCGGATACCAGTTCAAGCATCACCAGTACTACAGTGGCCAGGCACAGCAGAGCGAAGACCAAAAATGTTTTCACTCTTGCACGCTCTCCACCAGTAGTTCCCCAGCCAGTTTCCGGTATGCCGCGAGGATATGTCCATCACCACATTCAAACCAGGCATCCTGCAGATTTATGAGTCTGCTGTCCTGCATCATTGACCGTAATGCCGGATGCTTTGACAGTGGCATTGCCATGTATTGGTCGGCCGGACGCGCTGTGTTCATGAAAATGAAATCAGGCATACCATGGACAAGCGTTTCAAGATGCAAAGGGGCAGGGCCGATTAGTCCGGCATCAGCTGCTACATTCTGCATGCCCAGACTTTTGATGAAATCGTCCTGCAAGGTTCCGGCGCCATGACTGTAGCCATTGCCTGACAGAAATACGGCACTTTTACCAGCAGTGAGCGTTTCCAGTGAGCTGGTTATTGCTGCAATTTCCTGCTGCAGCATGTCAATTCGTGTCTTTGCCAATGACTGGGTGCCGGTGAGTTCTCCAACATGTTCGATAAGCCTGAAGACTGCAGATACAGAGTCGGGGATTTCCAGTCGTTCAACACGATAGCCGAGTCTCTGCAGGAGATTGGCGGCCTGTGAGGCACTGAAAACACTGGTCAGTACAAGGTCGGGTTGATACTGCAACACTTCATCAGCCTGGGCCCTGTTGGAAGCGATGCCGACAGCTTCTGCAGCGAGTGGTGAATAGAGTGGATTGGTGGCAAGCGAGCTGAGCGAAACAATACGCTGCTTTTCCACAAGCGACAGTAATTGCAGATCGCTACACAGATTCATGCTGACGATGCGGGAAGGAGCCGGCTGGGACATGCATGGCATTGCTGCCAGCCAGCAGATAAACAGGAGAGCTTTGCGCATGCCGTCATTCTAGGGGCATGGCGCCGGGGATAACATCCCGTATCAGGGAAAGAATTGTATCAAGGCAATCGATGCTGACAGGGTGTGAATCGCTTGCGTAACCGGATCAGACCGGTGCAGTGATTCCGGAATCAGCTTACCCGCATCACCGAGTGTCGGCAGTAAGGACATTTCATGACTGCCTGGGCATCGCAGGTCTGCTCAGGTTCGGATATGGTGAATTCCTCAAGGCTCATGCCGTAAATGCCCGCGAGCTTGGAGAGATAACAGGGGTTGCCCCCAAGCTCCATAAGGCGGGCAAAGTCCATGTCGGTAACGGCGTGGATCTGTTCCTTGCTCAGTCCGTAACATTTGCAGTATGCCTCCGGGAAGGCCTTGAAACGTTTGCGATTGTCGGCAGAATTGAACGAATAACACATACGGTTGAGGGCATAGCCTTTGCGGGCTTTTCTGCCGTCAAACCGGTAAGTGCTGTTGGAATGAATACTGTCGTTTGCTGCCTGCATGCCAGACTCCGTTGCTGGAGTATGATCTTAGGGCTATTGCGTTGTGGGGCAATCCGGAATCGGACGATGCTTGACGCAAGTCAAGAGTGCAATAAATGTGAAGAGGACAACACTGAATGTTGATCAGGAACAGAGACTGATCTGCAATTGCTCAGGGATAACAAATATCAACTGAGCTGATGACACAGTTCGTTGAGTCGATCATGTTCATTGATGACAATTTCCCGCCCTTCCACAGATATGATGCCTTCCTTGTTCAGTCTGCTGAAGGTGCGGCTTACAGTCTCAATGGTCAGGCCCAGAAAGTTGCCGATATCCATGCGAGACATTGGCAGTCTCATGGCATTGGGAGAAAGATTACGACGACTGTTGCGTCTTGAAAGACTCAGCAGCAGTGTAGCAATACGGCCTTCGGCATTTTTCTTGCTGAGGGTAAGCATCATCTGGTGATCGCTTTCAATCTGCTTGCCCATGAGCTGGAAGAAATGGTGCTGCAGTGTGGGGATGGAAAGGGTCAGCTCTTCCAGGCGGTCAAAAGGCATTTCACAAACCGAAGAAGTTTCCAGCGCAACCACATTACAGCCATGCTCGCTGCTTCCTATACCATCAAAGCCAAGCACTTCACCCGGCAGATAGAATCCGGTTACCTGCTCCACACCATCTTCATCCACCAGATAGGTCTTGATGGAGCCTGAACGCACAGCGTAAAGGGACTTGAACGGTTCACCCGATCTGTAAAGATGTTCGCCAGACTGGATTGGCCTGCTGCGCTGGATGATCTTGTCCAGTTTGTCGATATCGCGAATATCGAGTGCAATTGGCAGGCACAGGGTCTTTAGATTGCAGTCAGAGCAGGTTGCCTTGATGAACCCGTGAGAGCATGCGTTTTGTTGTGGGCTTCCGGCCATTGTTAACCCCGGTAAATCATGATTACTAGATTCTACTCCAGAAAATCGCCAGATGTCAGAATTACGGGGTCGGGAATTCACCCGATTCCCCAGGAGGCATCTCCAGGGAAGGGAAAGGGAGATGACCGGTCACTACAGTACTTGTGTCGGGCACCAGAAAACCGGCTTGCCGGATAATAATCCATTGAATATCAATATTTTGCACCATTCACGGGTAGTCTGTGTAGTTGGCGGGATGCAAGTTACAGCTTATTATCACTACTCTTTCATAAGGGCTTGTTCATGAAAAATCCGTTAGTTGCCAGTTTCTGCATGCTACTTGTTGGCTGTACAAGTATTGATAGCAATG
>JAURLQ010000043.1 GCA_030831125.1 Gammaproteobacteria bacterium | reverse complement strand
ACGTTGGCGGTTCATGCAATAGACAGCACCGGCAGGGTCTGGCTTGAAAAACAGTACAGCGGTGAGGCCGTTGATTCAGAGTCCCTCAACGAAAATGTGCTCACTGATGAAGTGTTTGCCTATCTTTTTTCTGCCATCGTGACGGATCTGCAAAATCAGCTAAGTACCCTTGCACCGGCTGAATCTGCACGGATCCGCAATGTCGCCTTGCTGCAATACGGAGAAGGTCTGTTACCAGAGCGTTACCAGGGTTATCTGGAGAAAAATGAAACCGGCGAAGTGACCATAGTCCGTTTGCCGGCAGATGATGACCCCCTGTTCAGCAGGATCAGGGATATCCGGGAACACGAATATCTGTTTATCGATGTTGTGGACCAACAATACCAGCGTTTTTTCCGGGACATAAAACCCGTATATGACATGTGGCGGCAATTTCGCCGGGAACAGGCTGGCAGCGCCGAGAACTTTGCACAGCGCGAAACCACAGACAACAATCTCTTTCGTCCGGGCACCTACTATGCCCTGCAGCAGAGTTACAACAACTACCGATGGGCCAAACTGCAGGCACTGTATCTGGATGAACTGAGTGAAGGCTTTGCCAATGAAACCGAAGATACCAGTATTGAACTGGACGATTCACTGTTCAGGCTGACAGGCACACTGGAGCAACAGTATCGGGAATGGCGCACCATTCTGGCGCAGATGGCAGCATTGGACTGAATTTGTCGGTACCCCGGATCCCCCCTCCTCTAAAAAATGGGTTATTTCCCCACTTTTTTGAATTATTATTGCCTGCTGGTTGATCCAGATCAGTGCAACCAGTCCGTTATCAGATCAAAAAAAGGGGATCTAATGAAAAAAACGCGCGCTAATCGTCAAGCGTCCATACCTGCTCTTCACCTGTCTGCCCTGGCAATTGCCATGGCAATCAGCCACCAGACTTATGCCCAGGACATCGAGGAAGTCCAGATTACCGGTTCACGCATCCAGCGTGCAGGCATGGAATCGCCAACCCCTGTTACTGATGTTTCGTTGCAGGAACTGGCGGATATGGATCCGGGCCAGATTGCTGAATCATTGACCCAACTACCACAGTTCTTCAACAGCCAGCGGCCCAGTCAGGTTGGTTGGAACTCAGGTGGTGCCAACCTCAATCTGCGTGGCGCCGGTGCGCAACGTTCACTTGTTCTCCTCGATGGCAGACGCGTACCTGCCGGTAACCGTTGGGGTATTCCCAATATCAGCGCCCTGCCTGAAGGCGCATTACGCAATGTCCAGACTGTAACCGGTGGTGCATCTGCAGCCTACGGTACGGATGCTGTTGCCGGCGTGGTTAACTTCATGCTGGATACGGATTTTGTCGGCGTGAAGGCAAAAGCACAGTACGGTGTCAGCTCACGTGGTGATGGTGACAATGACGAAATCGGTCTGACCTGGGGTGCCGATATCGGCGCTGACGGGCATATCATTGTTTCTGCCGACATGTTCACCCAGGATCCCATCCGTGGTCAGAGCGCACTGGAAGACAGGCGCTGGTACAAGCAGATGGCGCATATCACCAATCCTGATGCTGCAAATGGTGGCCCCAGGCTGATTACCCGCCCCTATGCGACTTCTACCGCAAATTCCACCGGTGGCACTATCAGTGCAAACGGTTCTGCCCTGAATCGCTGGGTTTTCACTCGTGACTCCAGCGGCAACGTAGTTGCCGGACCCCAATCATTTTCCGGTGTAGGCCAGTTCATTGGTGGTTGTAACTGTCAGGCCCTGACTCCTGCAACCCAGAACTGGGGCAGTGATGCCGACAACCAGATCTCCAACCAGAACGAACGCGAAAACCTGTTTGTGTTCTACGATCATGACGTGACTGAAAACCTGAATGTCTATGGTCAGGTCATCCTGGGTGAAACCACAGTGGAAAGCCCCTGGTTCTCCACTCCGTTCCTGTCCGGTCCATGGACCATCAACCTGTTTTCAGGCAACCCCTATCTACCTGCCAATGTGCAGCAGATCATGGACGACGAAGGTCGTGCCTCCATCAACATGGCCTTGATCGGCGACAACCGGGACGGCATCAATCCGCTGGGTGCCTACATGCTGGAACAGGTCGACAAGTCCCGTTCCTGGACTGCCGGATTCTCCCTTGATCTGGCCAATGCTGGCTTTTTCACCGACTGGACACTTGCCGGTTACTACCAGGTTGGCAAGGTCAACCAACAGCAGCATTTCTTCAATGGCCCCGACCTGGCCCGTCTGCCGATAGCCGTGGATGCCGTGCGTGACAATAATGGCAACATTGTCTGTCGTGCTGCCCTGGTCAATCCGGTGGATTTCGGCGACTGCGTTCCGGTGAACATACTTGGTGGCGTGCAAAGCATCTCCAGCGCTGCTGCAGATTACATTCGTGATGATCTGAAGATCATCGACAGCGACTATGAACAGACCTTCGCCGAGATCACCTTCAGCGGCCAGATGCATGAAGGTTTTGGTGCAGGTCCCATACTGGGTTTTGTAGGTGCCTCACATCGTGAGGATGATGTGTTCCAGTACGTTCCAAACCTTGAAGACGAGTTTGTATACCTGAGAGGCCAGAACACCGGTTTCCGCGGCCTGGTACCAGAAAACCTGCCCGGTGGCATGCTGGGCGTAAGGGCTGGCAGCGTGCCCAGCGGCTTTATCGGTACCAGTAACCTGTCACGTATTCTCTTTACAGGTTCCATCCAGACACCCACCACAGTACTCGATGGTGGTTTTGATGTGGATGAGGTTTTCGGCGAGGTCAACATCCCGCTGATTTCCGGTGCAAGCATGGCTGAGCAGGTGGATCTGAGTCTGGCTTACCGCTATGCGGACTATTCCGGATCCGGTGGCATCAATTCATGGAAAGCCGGCCTCAGCTGGGATCTCAATGGTGAACTTAGACTCAGGGCTACCCTCTCAAGAGACGTAAGGGCAGCTACCCTGAGGGAACGCTATGATGAAACGGCCGGTGGGGCTGCGGTAACCGACCCCTTCAACGGCAACAGCTTCATCTTTACCGCCAGCCGTAACAGTGGTAACCCGTTTGTTGATCCTGAAGAAGCCGATACCCTGACCTTTGGCGCCATCTGGCAGCCTGAGTTCCTGCCCGGTTTCTCCACTTCAATTGACTGGTACGACATCAAGATTGATGGCGCGCTTGCCCAGCCCCCCTTCCAGGATATCGTGGATGGATGTTTCGAAGGGGCGCAGCAGCTGTGTAACCTGATTGAAAGAGGCAGTGACAACCTGATTACCAGGATTACCACCATCTACTTCAACCTGGATGAATACAGACTGAAGGGTATCGACCTTGAGATGCGCTATTCCATGGATGTTGACTTCTTCGGGGATGAGGCAGAAACACTCACCTGGCGTTTTGTGGGTACCCAGCTGCGCGAGAATTCACAGCTTGTCCCGGGAGCTCCCAGGGATTATCTGGACAGGGCACAGCCTGAATTCCGTCTGCTGACCAACCTGACCTATACCAATGGTGATTTCAGGGCCTTCCTCAACGGACGCTTCATTGATGGCTATCTGCTCAACAGAAGATATGTTGAAGGGGTTGATGTGGATGACAATACCGCAGCTTCAGTTTTCTATACTGACCTGACGCTGGGTTACGACTTCGAGGTTGGAAATACCAACTTGAACGTATTTTTGACTACCAACAACCTGTTCGACAGGGCACCACCTCAAACCCCGGGCAACATTGCATTCCTCGGTGGCACCAATGGTGTGTCCGGCTTGTATGACGCAATCGGTCGTCGCTACGCACTGGGCCTGAACGTCAGCTTCTGATCTGATTGCCCGCATCAAAAAAAGCCCGCTGTGCAGGGAATGCTCAGCGGGTTTTTTTCACATTGAAAAATGTCGGTTCTTGCTACTGCATGAACCTGCAGTCGAGCTTGCGGATAGTGGTGACAGGTTGTGGATCTATTGTCAGACTGTGCCACAGAAAGTCGGATTCAGAACTGGCAAGCAGGGTATGCATGCCATTATCGAACCGCCAGTGAAATGGACCTGCAAACGACAATCCCTGCATTGGTACCTGGACTGCATCGTAACGAATGGTGTAGCTACCAGCATTGTTTTCGTCCAGATTCAGGGGCTCCATGTTGAAGACCACCTGCCCTGATTCCGCCAGGCAGGTCAGCGATTCATCACACACCAGGACCTTGTTGCAGTCGAGCACTCGCACTGCTCCTTCGGCCTGCAGCAAGCCCGGCATCAATACAGACATCACCAGCCCCATGCGTATGACAGGATTTTTGGACTTTTTCATGCAGTTTTCACTCTGGCCTGATTGCCTGCAAATAACCATTGTTTACTGCTGCTCTGCTTCCAGTTGTTGGCGCAGTATTTCAAGCTGTTCCAGCTCCTGGTTGTTGGTGCAATAAAATTCATTGATTGGCGTTTGCGTAAGCGTCCATTTGCGGGGGGCAGATTTCCAGGGGCTTGCCAGCACCTGCGGATCTTCCACGGTCACTTCCACAACAAGATAGTTTTCAGAAGGCCTTGAATATCTTTCGGTAACCTTGAGTTCGTCACTATGATACCAGCCGTTGGGCATGATAAAAGTACGGTCATCGAAAGTGGTTGACTCGACAACAAGTGTATCGCCTTCCCAATGTGCCGTGCTATTGCCATGAAACAAGGGTTCGGGATATTCAGGGGCAGGTCTGCCATCGGTATAAATTACCCGGAAGTTGTTCAATACTTCATACAGTTGTACAAAAACATCTTCCTTGTGCACCAGCATGGTCCCGTAGGGATTCTGTAACCAGATTGCCGGCACTCCTCTTGGCATGCAGTTGACTGAAGATTTTGACAGCTCAAGTTCGATTTCCGACATGCCGGCAATTCTGGCTGCTGCTTCTGGCAAAAATTCCGGGGGGGCTTCAGGTGTGAGCGCCGGATCAAACTGTCTGCTTGCCAGCGGATCTACACCAAAACGTCCGCTTACCCCCTGTCCTGCACTGTTGGGCAACCACATGCCGGTAAAATCAGGTTTGCCATTGGGCAGCCTCGGGGTTGGCCCTCCGGGTGGCATCACAGTAATCTGGTATTGCTGTTCCTGCGCCGGCAATTGCAGCGGGACAAGTAAAATCAGCAGTAATGCCGGCAAGCTGACTGAGTGAAAAATACGCATGTTGCCCTCCTTCAATTCTGGATCTGGCCCATCTGGCGTATTTCGCCGTCTTCAGCCTTCATGAATCCGGCAGCAGCATAATGTTCCTCTCCGTTACGGGCGAGGCAGCCTCTTACCCATACTTCCTTGCCGATATTCTTCTTGAAATAGTCCAGCCCGGTGCCTGCCCGCTTGAGCGTAATCAGTGCATAGGTCTGGAAAGACCACCGTTGGACCTGGCCATCTTCATCAGTCACATCCATGTAGAAAAAGGCATGCGGGTTCTGCCAGTCGATATCCCTGAGGATACCGGTAAAATCCCGGCAATTGTTTTCATCAAATTCAGCTGCAAAAGCGTGATGGGCAGAAACGGTTCCGCTATGCAGCAACAGCCCCAGAACACAAGCCGGTATAAAGCTGGCCAAGGATTTCATGGCATCCCCCTTCTGAACGAATGTATACGCATTCTGCCTCTCCAGCAGTTTGCTGGCAACCAGGCAGAGTCCTGGTAGTGACCAGGTTTAAAAATGATCATCAAAATTGACTGGACTGCAGTAATAGCTTTCGCGACACGCCGTAAACCCATCCCTGGGGGCTCGACTGCTGCGATGCCAAGCCCATAATGTTCAAGTATGATGTTCATGTCATGCGTATTTTCCTGCTATATCCAAGGACTGCCTGCCAATGATCCAGCTTCCCCGAATGCCCTACAGAGTGAATCTGGCAAGCCTGCCGACACCACTCAGGAAGCTGAGCCGGATTTCCCGGGAAATTGGCGGGCCTGACATCTGGCTCAAATCTGATGACATGACCGGCTCCCTGCTCAGTGGCAACAAGGTCCGCAAACTGGAATTCCTGCTGGCCGATGCGCTGTCAAAAGGGGCAGACACCATCATTACCTGCGGCGGCATACAGTCCAATCATTGCCGTGCCACTGCACTGGCCTGTGCCCAGTTGGGTTTGCGCTGTGAGTTGCTGCTGCGTGAGGGAGACTTTCCACGTCCGTCCGGCATCGGGCAGTCAAAAGCCGAGGGCAACCTGTTTCTCGATGCCATGGCTGGAGCAAATATCCATATATACCCGAAAGACGACTATGTGCGGCATCAGTTGCAGCTCTTCAGAGAAGTGGAAGGAAAACTGAAAGCAGAGGGAGCAAGGCCTTACAGTATTCCCACCGGAGGCAGCAACGGCATAGGAGTATGGGGCTATCTCCATGGCGGACTGGAACTCCAGCAGGACTGCAACAGTGCAGGCTTTGTCCCTGATACCGTAATCTGCGCAAGTGGCTCGGGTGGCACACAGGCCGGACTGACCCTTGCGCAGTACTTTGCAGTACCGGCAAAAAAATCACGTGTACTGGGCTTTGCAGTTTGCGACAACAGCGAATGGTTCAATCGCAAGGTAGCCAGGGATGTTGCCCAGTGGGGTGAACATGCCGGTCTTGATGAGTCCGACCGCGCGGCATTGGCTGGTGCACTTCAGATCAGCACCATTGATGACTATATCGGTCCGGGTTACGCCAAACCCTATCCACAAATGCTGGCCATGATCCGCCAACTCGCAGCCCTGGAAGGTGTGGTGCTCGACCCTGTATACACGGGCAAAGCCTTTTATGGCATGGTCAGTGAAATTCGCAAAGGCCGTTTTGCTGACATGCAGAATCTGGTTTTCGTGCATACCGGAGGAAGCTTCGGCCTTTATCCCTATGCAAGGGAACTGCTGGATACTGAGTGATGAAACCGCTCCTTTACCGGAACAATAATCCTGGCCGATTGCTGTTACCCCGCATTTTTATGGCACTGCTGGCCTTGCTGACAACAAGCACTGTCAATTCACAGACCGGCAATGATGTGGTGGAAATCCGGGTCATGGAAGCTGTTTATGATGCCTCTGCTGAACCACCAGATTCCGAAGCAGACTGGCAAAGTGTGAATCTGCCCCTGCAGGATGCAGTAGCACGGAAAACTCCCGAGACCATGGTGCGCTGGTAGGAGAATTGTTCTCATCTGTTGTTTTCGGCACCACCTGTTTGCTGCAGGAAGATTTCCAGGCAAGATATTTTCGCCAGGTCAGTTTCAATAGCTGGATGATGGTGCTCGCTGCACTGCTGGCCATTGCTTCACCGCAGATCAAAGCAGACAGGAAGACTACTGCACGACTTTTGCTGATTCTGGTTGGCATACAGATACTACTGTTTGTCATTGATGCTCTGCGTGTTTTTTCCGGCAGTGTTGACGATTACAAGGATGCATTTCACATCACACAGCTGGCTTTCCCGTTGATGCAAGTTGTACTGATGGGTGCACTGATAATCCGTTTCATCAACACTCTGGCAGAGGCTGAAGCCCTGAACCGGGATCTTGCCAGCAAAGTGGAAGCGACCCGGCTCGATATTGAAATGAACTTCAACAGGAAAAGGGAAATTGAGTTGCAACAGGCTGCCGAAATGGAACGCAGTCGTATCTACAGGGAACTGCATGATGATCTGGGCTCAAAACTGCTCAGCATAGCCCATGGGGGACGTGACAGCAGGCTGGGCGACCTTGCTGCCGCAACGCTGCAAAGCCTGCGGGAATCGGTATCGCGGGCAATTTTTTCCGGCTCAATGCGGTTAGAATGAACATGGTCCATCATTGGTTTGATCCACACCAGGAATCGATAACTTGAAAAAAGCAGCACTTGTCCTTTTTTTCACGCCTGTCCTCTCAATGCCATTTACAGCCTGGGCACAATCCGATCCGGCAGAAGCTGTAACTGGAGTGTTCCGGCAGTTCCTGACAGCCTTTACAAATTCAGATGCGGAAACTGTCGTGAATCTGTTTTCAACCGACGCCCTGTTCTGGGGAACCGGTTCGCAATCACTGGTAGAAGATTCAGCAGGAATACAGCAGTATTTTTCCAATCTGCAAGGCGGTACACCCGGGCAGAACATTGCCAGTGCCCTGGGTTATTCCGTGCACGTGCTATCCGAAACCGATGTACTGGTGTCCGGGATGTGGCAGATACAGTTTGGCGCAAATGCCAATGGCATTCCCTTGCGCGTGAGCATGGCTGTGTCACAACGTGAGGGAGAGTGGAAGATAGTACAGTTCCACAATTCAAGGGTGCCTGAATAAAAGGAAGCTATTGCTGTTTCAGTTCATTTTCACGGGAACGGCGCACGTGCAACTGTGCGAGGATATCGGGCATGGTGCTCCCCAGTGATGAACCGGAAAGAAAGGCAGCGGCTTGATCCACCTTGCCTCTTGCACGCAGACTGGCATACACATGCAATTCGAATTGCGCATCAAGCTGGTTGCAGGCGCTACTGAGCCCAAACCAGTTCAGCAAATACAACAGTGCTTCCGCGGTGGAAAACCGCTCGCTGTCCTGTTTGGCCCGCAACCAGTAACGACTTTCTCCCTGCAGGGGCAAACTGACACGTCGCCCCCAGCTACTGACGGCGCGCGACATCGTGGTTGTTTCACTCCAGGATCCATCCAGAATCAGCAACTGTATTGAAGCCGGATCCACAGCTGACGGCGGTGGCGTGCCATTGGGATGCAGAATCCAGAGTTCACGCCCGGGTGCGCTGACCATTTCAGGGCCTGGCAGCTTCGGGGCTGTCCACAAATGCTGTCTGCTCCGCGCAAACAGGCGATGTATCAGGTTGCCGGTACTAGTTGGACGAGACAGTTCCCTTGGATGAGTCAACAGGTCTACCTGCAAAGGGGTATCGATGGTTTGGTGGGCAAAACACAGACACCAGCGCAGTGGCAACAGACAGGTATTGCAGCGGGCGGTGGGTCGGTTGATGACACTGCGCATGGGCTCGACACCAGAAGACAAAGTCGCCATATAAAAAAAAGCCCGATCATTGCTGACCGGGCTTTTTCTGTATGGTGCCGGCACCACGAATCGAACGCGGGACCTACTGATTACAAGTCAGTTGCTCTACCTGCTGAGCTATACCGGCAAATTTGAGGCGCGCATAGTATCAACGAACGCTGGGACAGACAATCTTTTGCGGTACACTTGGCACTTGATTTGCTGCTTAACGGCATTGGTTCCGGTACCGGAATCCAGGCCCCCACCGTGGAGTATTAATGTCTTTTCCCAATATTTCCTCAAAACTGGCCAGCACACCTGAATGGGAGCAGCTGCAGCAACTCACACTTGCGCTGGAAGACAGTTCCCGGAACATAAGTGGTCTGTTTGAGCAGGACAGCCGGCGTTTTGATCATTTCAGCCTAGAAGCTGCCGGTATTCTGATGGATTACTCCAAACACCTGCTGACCACTGAAATTCGTGCAGCTCTCATTGCACTGGCAAGCACAGCAGGTATGGAAGCTGCCATTGCAGCCATGTTTGCAGGAGAAACCATCAACAATACTGAAAATCGTCCTGCCCTTCATGTAGCGCTGCGCAGCCCTGATACCGGATCTGCAGAGGGAAAACTGGTACATGCTGCACTTGCGCAGATGGAAGCCTTTGTCGAACGGGTGAATGGCGGCAGCTGGCATGGCCACAACGGCCAGCAAATAACTGATATCGTGAACATTGGCATCGGTGGCTCAGACCTCGGGCCAGCCATGGTGTATGAGGCACTTGCACCCTTCCATGTGCCGAATCTACACTGCCATTTCGTTTCCAATGTCGACCCGGTCCATCTGGAACAGACACTGGACAAGCTCGACGCTGCCAGCACACTTTTCATCATTGCCTCCAAAACCTTTACCACACTTGAAACCATGCTCAATGCAAAAGCGGCACGCCAGTGGATACTCAACAGCGGCGTGCCAGAGAGTGGACTAGCGCAGCATTTTGTCGGCGTGAGTGCCAACATTGAAAAAGCCGCTGCCTTCGGCATAGCAACAGACAACATCTTTCCGATGTGGGACTGGGTTGGCGGACGATATTCCCTGTGGTCGGCAATCGGTTTGTCTGTTGCGCTCGGTTGTGGCATGGATAATTTCAGGAAACTGCTCAGCGGCGCGCATGCCATGGACGAGCATTTCCGTGCTGCACCGCTTGAACAGAACATGCCTGTGCTGATGGCGCTGCTTGCACTGTGGTATCACAATTTCTGGCAGGCCGAGAGTGTGGTGGTATTGCCCTATGCCCAGAACCTGCATCTGTTTCCGGCTTTTCTGCAACAGCTCGATATGGAAAGTCTTGGCAAACAGGCAAGGCGCGACGGCTCTCCCATGACCATCGTCAGCGGGGGTATCGTTTGGGGCAGTGCTGGTACCAATGGACAACATTCCTTTCATCAGCTTTTGCATCAGGGTACGCATCTGATTCCGGCAGATTTCATTGCGATCAAGTGCAGCGCAAGCGGTAACAGGGAGATGCATGAAAACCTGCTGGCCAACTGTTTTGCCCAGAGCCAGGCCCTGATGGATGGCAAGGATCTGGATCAGGCAACGGCGGAACTGCTGGAGCAGGGACTGAGCGAGGACGAAGCGGCCTTTCTTGCCCCCCACTGGGTAGTTCCCGGCAACCGGCCGAGCACCACTTTCATGCTGGACAAACTGACCCCATTTACACTGGGTGCCCTGACAGTCCTTTATGAACACAAGGTATATGCTCACAGCGTTTTGTTGGGACTGAATGCCTTTGACCAGTGGGGCGTGGAACTCGGCAAGGTACTGGGTAAAGGCATTTACGGGGCAATTACGGCTGAAGAAAACTGTACTGCCTATGACAGCTCGACCAATGCGCTGATCAACAGAATCAGGTCGTGATGGTCCAGTCAGCCGGGTGCGCATGCACGCCCCTACGATAACTTTTTGACAGCTGCTGAAAATTCTTCCTGCACCTGATCTGATGCATTACCAGTCAGCCTGCTGACCCACCAGATGGCGAGGGCGCTGCACAGAAAGCCGGGCACGATTTCATACATCCATTCGCTGAGACTCCTGCCACTGATACTCACCGGCAGGTAAATCCATACCAGCACCACCACAGCCCCGGTCATCATGCCTGCCAGCGCACCCTGTCTGTTCATACCTGGCCAGTAAAGGCTCATCAATACCATGGGCCCGAATGCCGCTCCGAATCCGGCCCAGGCATTGCTGACAAGACCGAGAATACTGCTGCTACGATCAAGTGCCAGTATTGCGGCGACAACTGCAACAGCTACAACAGCCAATCTGCTGACGAGTATTACCCGGGCATCGTCTGCATCCCGTTTGATGAACACCTTGAAGAAGTCCTGGCTGAGCGAGCTGGAAGACACCAGCAACTGCGAGGAAATTGTGCTCATGATTGCCGCAAGAATGGCAGCCAGCAGAAACCCGCCAATGACAGGATGAAACAACAGCTGTGTCAGCACAATGAATATGGTTTCGGGATTATCAAGGGCGAACCCGTTCTGCAGAACCCAGGCGTAGCCGACAAAGCCTGTCATCACTGCACCCGTCACTGAAACCAGCATCCAGCTCATGCCTATGCGTCTTGCCATGCCGGTGTCCCTGACCGAACGGATAGCCATGAAACGCACAATGATGTGCGGCTGACCAAAGTAACCCAGCCCCCAGGCCATGTTTGAAATAATGGCCATTACACCCACTCCGGTAAACCAGTTCAGGTGCCCGGGACTTGCTGCTTCAACAGAGCGACTCACCACCTCCATACTGCCGATATCGGTAAATGCAACAAAGGGCACCAGTACAAGCGCGACAAACATCAGACAGCCCTGCACAAAGTCGGTCAGACAGACTGCATGAAAGCCACCCAGAAAGGTATAGGCCACTACCACGCAGACTGTCAGCCCCACACCCAGTTTGTAGGAAAGCCCGAAGGATGATTCGAACAGGACTCCGCCTGCCACCAGTCCCGATGAAGTATAGATGGTGAAGAAAAGCACAATGACAACAGACGCCACACAACGCAGGATATGCGAGTGATCATGGAAACGGGATTCAAAAAAATCTGGCAGTGTCAATGCATCATTGGCATGTTCGGTAAAAACCCGCAGCCTCGGTGCTACAAGCAGGTAGTTCAGCCAGGCCCCCGCCAACAAACCAATTACGATCCAGGCACTGCTGAATCCACTTGCCACCATTGCCCCTGGCAGCCCCATCAGTATCCAGGCACTCATGTCAGAGGCGCCTGCTGAAAGGGCTGTAACCGCGGGGCCCAATTGTCTGCCACCCAACAGATATCCGGAGGCACTACCGCTTGAACGGCGCATGGCATACACCCCGATGCAAAGCATCAGGATGAAATAGAGCATGACCGATATCAGCGTGGTGAGCTGCATTGGTTCAGGTCCGTGGCCGGACAGAGATCAGGCCATATGTAACTGTGATCAGAAGGTATAGACCAGTGAAACAGATGTCTGGGTATCGGTTTTCTTGTTACCCAGAGGCACCTTTGATGTATTGCGAGCCTGGAAAGTAATCTTGGTAGCAATACGGTCGATAATGTTGGATTCCAGTCCGATTTCAAAACGGGTAACCGTCAGTTCGTCACCTATTTCGGAGGTAACACTCTGGGTCAGAGAAGAAGAATCGCTGATTTCCCATGCAAAGTTCTCACCCAGACTGAAGATAACCTCCCCTTCGCTGCCGGCATTGATGATGTCGTTCTGGCGATAACCCACACCTCCAAAACCCTGAAGATTGAAAGTGTCATTCCTGAGCAGATATCTGCCATAACCGGTGGAAAATGCGGCCTGGTATTCAAAACCGCTGAAGCGATCGTCTGTATAGCTGCCTTTGCCAAAAAGATACTGGTCAGCATCGAGATTGAAATCGGATTTGTCTTCCAGATAGTAGCGTTCGGCCCTGGCCGCATCGTTTTCCTGGGCACCGAGCGCCTGGAATTTGGCATTGTGAGTCCAGCGCATCGTGTCGTATTTGAGCAATGCTTCGAGATTGTAAGTGGTGGTATCGGTATTACCCGTAGTGCCAACATAGCCGAATGAAATGCTTGCATCCCAGGGACGCTCCTGGGCCATGGCTGCACAAGGCAGTACCAGCATTGAAGCAAAAATTGCGGCGGTTATTTTCATGGACAGGCTCCTTGGCTTTGCATTGGGGATTGGGTTTTTCTGCAGATTCATTTTGTTGTGACATTTGCGGGCAAAAACAGCAATTTTAAACTTTATTTGCACACTAAACCCATACGAAATATTCCCGAATGTGGGCCATGGCACATAAGGAAGCTCTGGATACCTTTTCCTGCCTGCAGGTAATAAAGGAGGCAGAACCGGGCTAATCTGGTGCAAAACAAGGTGCGCGACAGGAAAGGACCCTGGCTTGAGGATGTTTTCTTCAGGTGCCGTGCAAGTATTGTTCAGCCTATCGTAGAATAGCGGCTTTGGCGCAAACCGGCGCCTG
The DNA here is from genome assembly GCA_030831125.1 of Gammaproteobacteria bacterium. Taxonomy (GTDB): domain Bacteria; phylum Pseudomonadota; class Gammaproteobacteria; order Pseudomonadales; family Pseudohongiellaceae; genus CAILUG01. Next base: position 12,727 of record JAURLQ010000043.1, on the reverse strand, counting down.
AACAACAAGCACACAGGCTTTACAGGTGAATCCATGCAGTTAGCACAAGCCATGTCCCGATTGGGAACTGAATCCGCATTCAAGATATTGGCCAAAGCCAAGGCGCTAGAGGCCCAGGGACGCAGCATTATCAACCTGGGTATAGGGGCACCTGATTTCAGAACGCCAGACAATATCGTGGCAGCGGGCAAGAAAGCCATGGATGACGGCTTTCACTTCTATACGCCGGCCAAGGGTTTGCCAGAGCTGCGTGAAGCGGTTGCCAACGATATCCGCAAATATCGCGGCGTAGATATAGACAAGGACAATGTCATGATTGTGCCGGGTGGCAAACCCACCATGTTCTTTGCCATCTTGATGTTCGGCGAACCGGGTGCAGAAATCATGTACCCGAACCCGGGCTTTCCCATTTACGAATCCATGATCAAATTCAGTGGCGCGAAAGCCGTACCCATTGAATTGCTCGAATCCTCGGGTTTCGGTTTTGACCCCGATCGCGTGCTCAGCCAGATCACCCCTGCCACCAGACTTATCATCATCAACACACCCGCCAATCCTACAGGCGGGGTTCTGGAACGCGATGTAATAGAGCATTTCGTCAAAGGACTGGAAAAACATCCGCATGTCACACTGCTCGCAGACGAAATCTATGCCCGTATGACCTATGACGGCCTGCCTCATGTCAGCTTCATGGAATTCGATTCCATCAGGGATCGCACCATACTGCTCGATGGCTGGAGCAAGACCTATTCGATGACTGGTTGGCGTCTGGGCTATGGCGTTTGGCCTGCCTCACTCATTGATCATGCGGAACGTTTGCAGATCAACAGCAATTCCTGCCCCTCAGCCCCGGTGCAACGTGCCGGCATAGAGGCACTCACCGGGCCCCAGGATGCCGTGGACATGATGATGCGCACTTTTGATGAGCGCAGAAAACTCATTGTCGACCTGCTCAATGATGTCCCCGGTTTTTCCTGCATCACGCCCAAAGGGGCTTTTTATGCCTTTCCCAACATCACAGGCACAGGCATGAAGTCAAAGGCGCTGGAAGAACTGCTGCTGGAAGAAGTGGGTGTGGCTACTGTTGCCGGCACCAGCTTCGGGCATCTGGGAGAGGGCTACATACGCTTCAGTTATGCCAGCAGTACTGAAAACATTCGTGAAGCCCTGAGCCGGGTCAAATCATTATTGTCGAAATAAGCACTGATAAAGCACACGTACTAGAATGCAACACCACACTGCAGAGGAAAAGGCACCATGTACCACAAAGCACTGAAAGCAGTTTCCACACTCCTGTTTGTTTTTGGTTTCTGCCAGGCTTTGGCTGAGCCTGTCTGGATAGATGTCCGCACAATTGAAGAATACACAGCCGACCATATTGAAGGAGACGCCAACATTCCACTTGCTGAAATAGATGTGGAAGCCCTGGCGGCTACTTATGGCAAGGATGCAGAACTGATGCTGTATTGCCGCAGTGGCAATCGTGCCGGCCAGGCACTTACCCTGCTCGAGGCTGCAGGCTTCAGCAATGTCACCAACGCCGGCGGTATCACGGATGTCCGCGAATTGCGGGACATAGAGCTGGTCACAGTAAATTCTGCCGAATAGGTAAACCGGCACCGGTTAGTGAACAGTCCAGCAGTTTTCCGTCTTGGTGTCATAGAGGGTTTCTTCGGTCGTCAGTGGAGCTGGCAGGCCAGGCAGGCCTATGCCGGTTTTCTCTCCGGGACAGGCTGCAACAGTTATATCCATGCGCCCAAAGGTGATAACTGGTTCCGGAAGTCCTGGGATCAACCCTGCCCTGATGAGCATCTCAGGCAATTGACTGTCCTTTCAGATTGCCACCGCAAGGCCGGCATCGATTTCGGCATAGGACTGAGCCCTTTCGAGCTGTATCTCGACTTTTCACCACAGCGTAAACAGGCACTGGCTGCCAAGTTGCAGCAGATCAACAGCATTGCGCCCACCACCCTGTGCATACTGTTTGATGACATGCTCGGCGATCTGCATCAGCTGGCTGACAGGCAGGTTGAAATCATGGACTTCGTCTGCGCCAACAGTACAGCAGATAACTTCGTGCTATGCCCCACCTACTATTCGGATGACCCGATACTCATTCGGCATTTCGGTGAAAAACCCCAGTACTATCTGGAAGATCTTGGCAGCTTGCTCGACCCGGCAATTGAAATTTTCTGGACAGGGCCAAAAGTATTTTCAGAAAGTTTTCCGCGTGAGCACCTTGAGGATATTGCCGGCAAATTGAAGAGAAAGCCTCTCATTTGGGACAATTATCCGGTCAATGATGCCAAACGCTTTACCGGCTTCCTGCATCTTGCGCCGTTTTCCGGACGTGATGCCCATATAAGAGAACTTTGCAGTGGTCACATCAGCAACCCGATGAACGAAGCCTGGCTGTCTCAAATACCGCTGAGCTCATTGCCCGGGTTATACAACAACAAGGACAGCACTGCAGATCCCTTGCGGGAAGCCTGTCAGCGATTGTGCCCGCAAGCCTTGTCTGAACTGATTTTGCATGATGCAGAATTGTTCCAGTTCCATGGACTGGACTATCTGGATAACAAAAGGAAAACACAACTGATTGAACGCTACAGTGCATTCCCCGACCAACCCATGGCCTGCGAGATCGTACAGTGGCTCAAGGGTGAATATGCCTTCGATCCAGCCTGTTTGACCTGATACCGACTCCTACACCCACAGATCAATATTCCTGTCTGGTCAATACAGTCTAATCTGTGCGGTAGGGGCGTGCTTGCGCGTTCATATATCCTGTTCAGCTATGCAAAAAAAACGGGGCCCGAAGGCCCCGTTCAATCAACACTTCTCTAATCAGAAGTTCATGTTCAACGATAGCTGATAACGACGCCCGAAGGTGTCGTAATCAGCAGGCGTGCTCTGTGAACCGCCGCGTGAGCTGAAGCTGGGAACGATCGGGGGGTTGCGATCGAACAGGTTCTGGATGTTCAGCGCCACATTCCAGGTAGCGCCACTGCTCATTTCCCCACCATAACCCAGACGCGCATTCCACCAGGTGGAGGAAGGCACGGTGTTGTCATCGACATCCCTGCCTTCTACCCAATTCCTGTTGCGCAGCACGCCGTCATAGTAGCGACCCTGCAACTGCAGAGAGTAGGGTCCAACTGTATAGTTGGCAGTGATGTTGCTGGTAATCTCGGGATTACCAAGCGAGCCGGTGAATTCATCCACGATACCGGTTGCAGAGGTATTGGTACGGGAGATGATGTATCCGGCCAGTGCACGGAGGCTGAAGGATTCGATTTCATTGTTGAAGAAATTCGGCTCCATCCGGTAGGCCACCTCAAGGTCAACGCCTTCCACCAGAGACTGTGCAACATTCTGGTAGTAGTTGAACACCCGGCCGATAACACCAGTAACAGGATCTCGGGTGATATTGCCACACTGCGAAGTGTCACCTGCCGCACAAAGATCAACAATACGCTGCAGACCCAACTGGCCTACTGCATCCTTGATATCCACTTCGTACCAGTCGGTGGATACCTGGAGACCATCGAGCCACTGTGGCTGATAGACAAAACCAGCCACAATGGTATTGGCAATCTCCGGACGCAGGTTCGGGTTACCGCCAGACACCGAGGTGATCTGGAACTGGGCATTACCAAACGCCGGATCGTCAATTGCACCGCCGCCTCCCTGGGCGTCAAAACGCTCGGAGAAGGTAGCCTCACGCACGTCGCGTGACTTGGTGGCACGGAAACGCAGTTCCTCATTCAATTCAAACTCAAGACCGAGTTTCCATGCATCAACCTTGCCGGTGCTGGAGTAGTCTGACTGACGAACCGCCAGTGAGCCACCCAGACGCTGTTCTCCGGAATTGGACTCCCAGATCGGTGCCTGCAGTTCCGCAAACCATTCCCAGACATCGTAATTACCACCAATGAGTGGAACCGTAGAGAACTGATGCAGGTTGGGGCTGCCAGCGGTGTAGGACGGCGGGATACCCTGGATACCGAGTTCCGGCGCATTCAACGGCGGCCCAAGGGCATCCACTGAAGCCGGCTCAGCACCGTCCGAGAAAGACTGTTCACGCCAGGTAAGACCGGCCGCGAATGACACCGGACCATAGCCCCAACCTTCAAACAACTCGCCAGTCAGCAAGGCCTCGGCAAAGTCCTGCTCGATGTTGGAATCGCCTTTCTTCAGCGAACCGGCATAGGCTATGGCCTCGGCACTGGCGTTGCCGTTACCCATGACGTTGTAGGGCACGCAATCGCGTACGGTATTGTCCAGCCCGATTGGTGAAGCCAGCGGTGTGCCGACAGTATCCACGCCTTCCTGGGCAGAAATACTGGCCCGGGATGAGACCCTGCCCTGTACTGAAGGTGATTCCGCCAATTGTTCGGGCGTAGGATTGAACAACTGCACACGGCAGACAATGGCTCCGGTAGCCGGATCGCGGACGGCATCAGCACCGAGGAACATGCGGTCGACACGGATCTTGTTGTAGACCTGGGTCAGACGGCGGGATTCACCACTCTGATAACTGGCACGCAGGTCCCAGCCATTGGGCAGCACGGCATCGAAACCGATCTGGGCCGAATAGGTGGTCATGACATTGCGGTCATCTTCAAGGTTGCCGATTTCCGGTGTATCCAGGAATGAACCCAACTTGTGTACCTGGATCTGGGTAATGCCTTCACGGTCCATGATGGCCGCCACACTGTCGGGCAGGTAGGCATTGTCACGATAGACCGTGGCATACCAGCCATCCTGCATGGAATAACCGCTACGTCCATTCGGTCCCTGATTGGACTCGGAACGGCCACCCAGTACCTGGCCAAAAACACTGAAAGTGTCAGTGAATTCGTATTGCGCTCCCAGGAAGAAAGCGCGGTTAACGACTTCGGCGCCAGAGGGCCCGCCACCGAAGGCACGGTTATGGATCTGGCCTTCCGGACCACCGGCCATGGAGCGGGTGGAACCAGCGCCACCAAGGGTGTAGACATCGCCCAACACAAACGGGGTGATATCAGTCCCGTCCGGCGTGAACTTCATGTAGTAGAGGTCAGAGCTCGACCTGACCTGCCCTCCCCGGATCAAACCGTAGGGAGAATGCTGTGAGGATGAAACCCAGGGATAGGTACACTGGCGAGGCCCGGAACGGTCAGCCTGCCACTGCGGGCAGGTCACATAGCCCCAACGCTGGAACCAGTCGGCATCCAGTTCTTCGGGATCCCTGTTGATCTGGTTGATGTATTTGACATCAACAGAGCCTATGACATTCAGGCGATCGCCGATCTGTGTACCACCGGCTATACTCAGGTTGTAGCGGTCACCATCACCCCATTCCGTGACACCGGTACCGGCCTGGATTTTCAGACCCTGGAATTCACGATCCAGTACAAAGTTGGTTACACCACCCAGGGCGTCGGCACCATAGGCAGCCGAGGCGCCACCGGTTACGACGTCAACGGTCCTGACCAGAGCGGTCGGGAAGGTATCCACGTTTACCGAACCACGTTTGTCAGCCGGAACCACACGGGAACCATCAAGCAGAACCAGTGTTCTGTTGGCTCCAAGGCTGCGCATGTTCAGGAAGGAACCACCAGCAGAGCCGAAAAGTGCTCCACCGCCACGCTGGGCAGATTGTGTACCGAAAAACTGTGGCAGCGCGTCCAGCTGCTCAGCAACGGTACCACCTGGCTCAAAGTCCTGCAGCTCGGCAACTGTTATGGCAGTTACTGGTGTTGGTGTTGCCATGCCGTCCGTAGAGCGGATACGTGTACCCGTTACCTGGACTTCTTCCAGGTCGTCCTGGGCATATACAGCTGGAGCCATAACCAGACTGGCCGAAACTGCCGATACTGACAGCGCCAGGGCCTTGCTCCTGAACCCCTTGATGATAGTTCGTTTCATAAATTTCCCCTTTATCAAATAAATTCAAACAACACTGATTGCCTGGCAGGACAACAGGTGAAGTTCTCAACGAGGGGATAACAGCAAAGCGAAATTGGTCGCTGAACTGGATTCGGCATGCATATCTCTACTGCAAGCCTGATATGGTGCTGAAGCCAAAGCTGCAGAATGCAACTTCCTGACTGCCACCAATTTGTTTTTGTGTATTTCCCCTGAACGGCAATTGGAGTCGCAACAGCAGGAGATGTCAATAATAATGGGATTATTTCCCTCTATTTCTATGTATAGCTGCCTGAAATCAAAAAAAAGGGCCTCATAGAGGCCCTTTTCCGGAATCACGAATGTACCGAACCGCTCGGTTCGGCAACATGTGATCAGAAGTTGTAGTTCAGACTCAAGGCATAGCGGCGACCAATTGTGTCGTAGTTGTTGCTGACAGACTGGGAGCCTCCTCGTGAACTGAAGCTTGCCTGGATAGGTGGATCATTATCCAGAATGTTCTGGACATTCAACGACACATTCCAGCTGGCACCATTGCTGGTTTCACCGTTGTAACCGATCTGGCCATTGAACCAGGTGCTGGATGCAACAATGTTGTCATCAATATCAACGCCTTCAACCCATCTGTTGTTCAACATGCTGGAGTCGATATGGCGCATTTGCAACTGGAAAGACATCGGTCCAACACTGTAGTTGGTGGTTACGTTGGCAGTCCATTTGGGCGTACCTACACCACCAGACACATCAAAGGGAACACCACCAAGCGGCGTATCTGCGCGCTCAATGATATAACCGGCCAGTGCGCGGATGCTGAGGCTCTCCTGGCTGCTGTTGAAGAAATTGGGCTCTGTGCGATACGCCACCTCAAGGTCAACACCCTCTACACGGGCCTGGGCCACATTCAGAAAGTAGTTGTAAACTCTGGTGATCTCGTTCGCTCCACCGCCCGGCAGAGGAGGACCGTTACGTTCAATATTGCCACAAAGGGAGACCTGATTGTTGATATGACATTCATCAACAACACGCTGCAGCCCCAACTGACCAATGGCATCCTTGATTTCCACCTGATACCAGTCTGTAGACACCTGCAGGCCATCCAGCCAGGAAGGCTGGTAGACAAAACCGGCAACAACAGTATCAGCAATCTCCGGATTTAGATTCGGGTTACCACCAGCTACCGAAGTAATCTGGATATTGGCGTTGGAATTGAGCGGATCATTGACTGAACCACCACCTCCCTGGGCGTCGAACTGCTCACGGAAGGTTGGCTCGCGAATATCGCGCGACTTGGTAGCACGCAGACGCAGGTCTTCGAATATTTCAAATTCCATCCCGATTTTCCAGCTGTCGACTTCACCCGAACGGGAGTAGTCGGAGCGACGGAAGGCAGCAGACCCACCCAGACGCTGCTGGCCCGATGTGCTTTCCCAAATAGGAGCCTGCAATTCAACAAAGTACTCTTTTACATCTACCTGCCCGTAAATCAAAGGAACAGTAGAAAACTGGTGGAGGTTTGCTGATCCTCCAACGTAACCACCAGGGATACCCTGGATACCCAAGGCAGGGTCATTCAAGGGCGGCCCGAGTGCATCCACCTCGGCAGGATATGCGCCGTCGGTGAAGCTCTGGTCACGATAGTTGAGACCTGTTGCGAAAGAGACAGGACCATAACCCCAACCTTCGTGCACTTCACCCTGCAGCAGGATTTCAGCAAAGTCCTGGTCGATATTGGCACGTCCGAACTTGTCAGAACTGGCGTACTTGATTGCTTCCATGCTGGCATTACCATTACCCATGACGTTATAGGGCACACAATCGCGTACAGTGTTGTCCAGACCAATTGGAGACCTGAGCGGCTGCAGCGGGTTGGAGGGGTCAATGGCATTGAGTGTGCTTGACCGTGAATCAACCCTGCCCTGCACTGCAGGTGAAGCAGCCAATTGTGCTTCGGTTGGATTGAACAGCTGTACACGACAAACGATGGCGCCAGAAGCAGGATCTCGTACGGCATCCATACCCAGGAACATGCGGTCTACACGGATCTTGTTGTAAACCTGTGACAGGCGCTGTGACTCACCGGACTGCCAGTTACCACTCAAATCCCAGCCATTGGGCAAGGTGGCATTGAAGCCAACAGACCAGGACTGGGTAGTCATCACGTTTCGATCTTCTTCCAGTGCGCCTATCTCGGGTACATTCCAGAAGCTGCCAAGTTTCTCAACGCGAATTGAGGAACGGCCTTCGGCATCCATGATCGCAGCAACACTTTCCGGCAGGAAGGCATTGTCCCGGTAGATGGTCAACTGCCAGGGAGTCTGCATTGAATAACCACTGCGATGGTTTTTCTGGTTGGACTCGGAGCGGCCGGCCAACATCTGGCCATAGAGAGTGAAAGTATCAGAAACTTCATACTGCAGGCCTACAAAGGCGGAACGACCCACTACTTCAGCGCCGCCTTCACCTACACCAAAAGCCTGGTTGTGCACATCACATTCCGGGCCACCAGACATGGATGAAGTGCCACCTGCACCACCGGTATTGACTACATCACCGAAGATGAAGGGAGTAACACCGGATCCATCTGGCAGGAACTTCGTATTGTTAAGGGCAGATCCTGCAACATTGATCAAACCATAGGGGCTGTGACGTGATGAACAGACATTAGGGAGAGTCAAACGCTGTGGAGTTCCCGGAGCAGCACCCGGTCTCCAGGCAGGGTTGGTCACATGGCCCCAACGCTGATAGTAATCACCCAGATCTTCAGGACGACGTTCGATATTGTTGATATATCTTTCGTCGTAGGAGGCTATAACGTTCAGACGATCGCCGAACTGTCTGCCACCGGCAATGCTCAGATTCCAGCGGTCGCCGTCACCCAGTTCTGAAATACCGGTACCAGCCTGGATCTTGAGGCCTTCGAACTCACGGTCCAGTACAAAGTTGGTCACACCACCCAGGGCGTCGGCACCGTAAGCGGCAGAAGCACCACCGGTTACCACATCAACAGTACGAATAAGAGCAGTAGGCAAGGTGTCTACGTTTACAGAACCTGCCTTGTCGGCAGGTACTACACGTGAACCGTCAAGCAGTACCAGGGTACGGTTGGCGCCAAGGCTGCGCATGTTGAGGAAGGAACCACCGGCTGAACCGAAGAGTGCTCCACCGCCACGCTGGGCAGACTGGGTACCGAAAAATTGTGGCAGGGCATCGAGCTGTTCAGCGACAGTGCCGCCTGGCTCGAAATCCTGGAGGTCATTGATTGCAATGGCTGTAACAGGTGTTGGTGCAGCCATGCCATCGGTGGTACGAATACGGGAACCGGTTACCTGGATTTCCTCTAGATCTTCCTGTGCAAACGCTGCAGACGGTACAAGAAGACTTGCTGTAATTGCCGAAACCGACAATGCAAGCGCCCTGGTATGAAAACCCTGCAATATGGTTCTTTTCATAGAATTTCCCCTGAATGATGTATGAAAATGTATAGTCCGGGCTGATCAGGCCAAGCACAGCCGGGGCAAAGGGGAAAAACAAAGAGAAATTGGTCGCAGAGCAGACCCTACTTTCCTGACCTTGATTCCGGATGGAATCATGGATCAAACAGGATGTCAGGATGCCGGTTGGTTGATGCCGCTACTGAAGTAGTACCGCCACCAATTGATACTTGATATCTCCCCATGCGGGATTTCAATCTTTGTGGGAAAAAATGTCAATCATTTTGTGCATTTTTCCCGCATTTCGCTATCAAGACAAAAAAAACGGGGCAGATTTGCCCCGTTCAAAAAGCTTTGCTTCGATATCCGAAAACTGCCGGCCTTGTGTTGCCGGCAGTCTTGCAGTCATCAGAAGTTGTAGTTGAGGTTCAGTGCATAGCGACGACCGAATACATCATACGCATTCTGGGTAGACTGCGCACCGCCCCTGGTACCGTAGCTGGGCCAGATCGGCGGGTTGCGGTCGAACAGGTTCTGGATGTTCAGTGACACGTCCCAGTTGGAACCACTGCTGGTCTCGCCACTGTAACCCAGACGCGCGTTCCACCAGGTGGAAGACGCGATGACGTTGTCATCCACATCCTTGCCCTCTACCCAGCGGGCATTGATCAGTACGGAGTCGATGAACCGACCCTGCATCTGCATCGACCAGGGTCCTACGCTGTAGGTACCGGTAACATTCGCTGTCAGATCAGGTGTACCACCGGATCCTGATACATCGAACGGTGTGCCACCCAGCGGGGTATCGGAACGCTCTTTTACGTAACCGGCCAGGGCACGAATACTCATGCTTTCCACTTCATTGCCGAAGAAGTTGGGTTCAAAGCGATAAACTGCCTCGAAGTCCAGTCCTTCCACCTTGGCCTGGGCTACGTTCAGGAACACATTGAAGATACGGCCGATAAAGCCGGTGGTCGGATCACGGTCGAACTGGGAACACAATGAGGCAACCTTGTTGATTTCGCACTCATCCACAATACGCTGAAGTCCCAGAGTTCCTACTGCATCGGAAATTTCAACCCGATACCAGTCGGTAGACAGCTGGAAGCCCTCAAACCAGCTGGGCTGGTAGACAAAGCCCGCCACCAGGGTATCGGCTTCTTCAGGACGCAGGTTCGGATTTCCGCCGGAAACAGAGGTAATCTGGAAGTTGGTATTGTTGAAACGCGGGTCGTTGATGGCACCGCCGCCTCCCTGGGCGTCGAAACGTTCAGCAAAAGTGGCTTCACGCACGTCGAGGGACTTGGTCGCACGCAAACGCAGGTCCTCGAACACCTGGAAGTCGGCACCGATCTTCCAGCTTTCGATACGGCCGATGCTGGAGTAGTCGGATGAGCGGTAGGCCACGGTCGAACCAAGACGCTGTTGCCCGGAATTGGATTCCCAGATCGGTACATTGACCTCACCAAACCATTCCCACACATCATACTGACCGTCAACGTTCGGCACAGTAGAGAACTGGTGCAGGTTCGCAGACCCACTGGTATAGGAAGGTGGGATACCCTGGATGCCCAGAGCAGGCGCGTTCAGAGGCGGACCCAGCACGTCGATTTCAGTTGGCAGAGCCTGGTCATCGAAAGCCTGGTCACGCCAGGTCAGACCGGCAGCAAAGGAAACCGGACCATAGCCCCAGCCTTCGTAGGCTTCACCGGTCAGCAGCAACTCGGCAAAGTCCTGTTCAACCACACTGGCCCCGATTTTCGGGGTAACCACGTAATCTGCTGCAGACTGGCTCATGTTGCCGGCCCCCATCACGTTGTAGGGCACGCAGTCACGGACGCTGTTGTCCAGACCGATCGGAGATGCCAGCGGTGCTGTGGTGGCAGCAGAGCCGGTACCGCCGGTGGAACCACCGGGTGAAGCCAGGCGACCGGCTACGGAAGCGGCCAACTCGGCAGGGGTCGGGTTGAACAACTGAACGCGGCAGACAATCGCACCGGTGGCGGGATCTCGTACGGCGTCCATCCCGAGAAATACGCGGTCGATACGGATTGCATCGTAAACACCGGAACGCTTGCGGGACTCACCGCTCTGCCAGCTGCCACGCAGGTGCCAGTCGTTCTCGAAGTCCATGTCGAAGCCTACGCTCCAGGATTCCGTGGTGAACACGTTGCGGTCCTGGCGACCGGCACCGATATCAGTATTACCTATATAGGAACCCAGCTTGTGCATCTGGAAGGAGGTGATGCCGGCATCATCCATGGCTTGCGCCACGTTGGCAGGCAGGAAGGCGTTGTCGCGGTAGATGGTGGCGAACCAGCCATCCTGCAGCGAGTAACCACCCCGCTCTGCTACCTGGTTGGATTCCACACGACCGAGAAGGGCCTGCGCGAAGCCACTGAAGTTGTCGGTGAACTGGTATTGGCCGGCAAGGAAGGCACTGCGGCTGATTACCTCGGCACCGCCGGGACCACCGCCAAGAGCGGCATTGGCATTCTGGCACTCCGGGCCACCTGACATGGATTTGGTGGATCCGGAGCGGTTCGGGGCAGCATAGATATCGCCCTTGATGAAGGAGCGAACATCGCTGCCGTCATCGGTGAACTGCATGCCGTTCAAGGCAAACGGATTCAGTGCGCTTGAGCTGCTGGAACCGCGACGGGCCCAGATTACGCCGGACGGGCTGTGTTCACTGGAGCATGTCCAGGGCGTGGTCAGACGCTGCGGGATATTGGGCGTCGCGGAGGCAGATACCCATGCCGGGTTGGTGACCCAGCCCCAGCGCTGCCACCAGTCGGAGTCCAGATCGGTCGGGTTACGGTTGATCTGCTTGATCTCCATGGCCTGCAACGAGCCGATCACGTTCAGTTTGTCACCGATCTGGGTACCGCCGGCCACGTTCAGGTTCCAACGCTGACCATCACCTACTTCAGACACACCGGTACCAGCCTGGATTTTCAGGCCTTGGAATTCGCGGTCAAGAACAAAGTTGGTTACACCGCCCAGTGCGTCAGCGCCATATGCAGCAGAAGCACCACCGGTAACCACATCAACGGTTTTCATCAAGGCAGTTGGCAGGGTATCGACGTTCACAGACCCGCGCTTGTCGGCAGGCACTATACGCGAGCCATCAAGCAGCACCAGGGTACGGGCCTGACCGAGACTACGCATGTTCAGGTAGCTGCCGCCAGCGGTACCGAACAGTGCTCCACCTCCACGCTGTGCAGACTGGGTGCCGAAGAACTGTGGCAGTGCATCGAGCTGCTCTGCAACAGTGGCAACCGGTTCAAAGTTCTGCAGTTCTGCTGGTGTGATTACAGTAACCGGAACAGGCTCTGCCATGCCGTCTGTCTGGCAGATACGGGAACCGGTAACGGAAATTT
>JAURLQ010000008.1 GCA_030831125.1 Gammaproteobacteria bacterium | reverse complement strand
TGAATGAAGAACGGACTATAACGAAATCAGGCCACACAGCTCTTTGGGCTATCAACCACCAAGGGTATTTGCCAGAGCTGTGGCATGATGAAAATCTCGCCTTATGGGTGGTGCTAATTCAGGGGAAAGGTCACGGGGAGAATTTTCGTGTAACCGGGCCGGAGCACGCATGACGGACTCAGACCTGCCGGCATCCGTTATGCATTTCCGTAAGGGCTTGAACTGCAAGGAAAAAGTGGCTGGGGTGGCTGGACTCGAACCAACGAATGACGGAATCAGAATCCGTTGCCTTACCAACTTGGCGACACCCCAGCAGCGGGGGCGCAATATAAACTGATTGGAAAAAATTTTCAGCCTTTTGGTGAAGATTTTTGCCTATCCAGGGGGCGCACCCAGCGTATCTTTCGGAGTTTTGTGAATTCGGGCTGATCAGTCGGGCGCACTTTCATGCGCCCCTACCAAATAATCGGAAATCGCTGTGCTGAATGCCAGGTAGGGGGCCGCGTTAGTGGACCCGACGATGGTCAATTTCCCAAACCAATTTGGTTCCGGCAGATGGGCGCACTGACGCACGCCCCTACATCACAGATCGGATTTCATGGAGAGCCCGGGGCGTGCAAGCACTCCCCTACATTTCGGGTTGCAGTTCGTAGCACATCCTGTTGAGTTTGCCTTCGAAGTCGAAGCCTGTGGTCTGGCGGGTGATATCCCTGATCTTTTTGGTGTTGATGTGTTCGTCATACAGCCGGAAGCGGCGGTTGTTGGTGCTGAATATCAGCAGGCCATCGGGTGAAAGCAGTCGCAGACACTGGTTGAGCAGGGCGGGGTGATCGCGCTGCACATCGAAAGTGCCTGTCATCTTCTTGCTGTTGCTGAAGGTGGGCGGGTCGCAAACGATCAGGTCGAAACTCCCGCTCTTGATACCAGGCAGCCAGCTAATGACATCGCCGGCTATGAAGCTGTGGGCTTGCATGCCCATGCCGTTGAGGTCGAAGTTGTCCCTGGCCCAGTCAATGTAGGTATTTGACAGGTCCACTGTGGTCACGCTTGCTGCACCACCGGCGGCGGCATATACCGAGAATGATCCGGTGTAGGCAAATAGATTCAATATCCGTTTGTCCTTGCACTGTTCCCTTACGCGTTGCCGGGTAGGACGGTGGTCCAGGAACAGGCCTGTATCGAGGTAGTCGCTGATGTTTATCCAGAACTTCAGGCCGTTTTCGGTAACAACTGATCTGTTGTTGGTATGGCTGATGCGGCTGTACTGCCGGGCCCGCTCACTTATCACCTGACGCTGTTTCAGATGCACATGCTGCACCGGAATCTGCAGCACTTCGGTAATACAGCTGCGGCTTTGCGTGAGCCACATCTCATAGTCATATTTAGACAGATTGTGATTACGCTGATATTCGGCGGCACACACCTGTCCTTCGTAGATGTCTATGGCAAAGGGAAATTCGGGCAGGTCAAGATCGTAAAGCCGGTAACAGCTTACGCCCTGTTTTTTGGCAGCCTTTTTGCGATGTGCATGAACCTTGTGCAGGCGGTTCATGAACATGGTGTATTTGTCCTGCTGCATGGGCTGGTCGCTTGTTCTTTTTGGCAATTCTAGCTGTTTGTTGCCAAAGAGTTCAGCAGAAAATTGGCATGAAGGTTCAAGTTGCTGCGGCCAGGTGATGTCAGATGTGCAAGGATCAGGACATACGACAGTAGTATTCGGGTATTCGACACCGAAGCCCTGTGGATAAAAACCTGCCCCTGAAAATGAAAAAGGCGCTGTAGTAACAGGTTCAATTGTACCTGTACAAAAACGCCTACAGCCCTCCCTGGTATATCCCCACTAATCAACAACATAAGCTGATTGCCTGGCAGCAAATCCAGTGGTTCTGCACGGGAGAAATAGAACTTTCCTATCCTCTCTATAGGGCTTTCCTATGTACTCCACGGCCCTTTCTACTCATCCGGGCAGCAGCCAGCGTAACCCTATTCTGTTCATTTACGTCTGATTTGAAGGATAATCCGGGATAAAGTTACTCCGACTCCTTTGATTCAGTGGTCCGGTCATGACAGAACAACAATCGAATTGCCCCAAATGCAATCGCAAGATCATGCGCTCACCCACCAATCGATGTATGTATTGTGGTGAGGCGCTGCATGAATCGCACCGCATGAGCCAGGAGGAGGTCAAGGCTCGTCTGGCAGGTATCCATGCACCAAAGGATGAGCATGCAGAATTCCTGACGGGCATGTCGGGCAAACTGCCACATCAGCTGGCAGCTGAAGCGGCGAAAAAGCAGAAAAAAAAGAAAAAGGGTTTGATGTCTCTGTTTCTGCGTCCTTTTACAGGTGGTGGCGACAACTAGCTTATCGCTGCGCCTTTGCCACTGTGGTTTGAATATTTGACCATGGCCGGGTGGGTATGCCGATCCCCAGGTCCAAAGATCGGGAATGTCGTTTCTGTCGTCTTATCTCTGTTATCTGTGTCCGTAGGGGCGCCCGTGGGCGCCCATCTGAATGGATAAACCGTAGGGGCGTGCGTCAGTGCGCCCATCGTGTGTCAGTGCGCCCATCTGAACGGATTCAAGAATCCGGATCAAACCGCCCGCAGCAGTTCCAGCGGTTTCTGCTTCAGTACCGACATGGTTGCCACCAGCGCGGTCAAGATGCTCAGCACACTGATGGCAATAATGCTGAATCCTGTAGTACCTGCCGAGAACAGCCACAATTTGTCGAAGATAAACCACGACAAACTCCACGACATCGCAAGGCTCAGCACCACGCCGGTAAGTGCAGCAAAAAATCCCAGTATGCCAAATTCAATTTGCACCATGGATTTCACATCCTGGAAATTTGCACCAAGAATTTTCAGCAGGTTTATTTCCCAGAAGCGCGATTTCACTTCATAACGCGCAATCGAGAACAGCACTACCAGGCCGGCAAAAATCGACAACCAGGCCATTACCCTGATTGCCCAGCTTATCTGGTCGGTAATATCCAGCACGCGAGCCACTATCTGCGTCACATTGATAATGCTCACATTCGGCAGGCCGGTAACGATGCTGTTCTGGATGTCGAGGCGGTCGGCCTCGGCCACTTCGCTGATGGCTGTCACAAAAGTCTTGGGCGCAGGGTCGAGTACACCGGGCTGAAAGGAAACAAAGAAGTTGGGCTGGAAGCTGTTCCAGTCAACCTTGCGGGTGTTCACCACAACACCTTCCACCGGCACGCTCTGCACATCAAAGCCGAGAACATCACCAATCTCGAAACCCATGCGGTCAGCAAAATTTTCTTCCAGTGAAATACCGGGCAGTTCATCAGAACGGAAATCCCAGGCTTCTTCCCACACATCGCCATCCACAAGTGTTTCTGAATTTTTCAGCACATCCTGATAGGTCAGGTTGTACATGCGTCTGCGCATGAGCTGTTCGTCAGGCGTTTCTTCCACCCCATCAATGAGGTTGCCGTTCACTGCATCGAGGCGTGCCCTGATCATCGGGGAGAGGAAGGTCAAATCGTAGCCTCGCTCGCCAAGCAGCTGCTGCAGATTGCCCAGTTGTTCTTCCTGTATGTCAAACATGAAAAAGTCGGGCAGCTTGAAGTCGGTGGGTTGGGTTATTTCCTGTTCAAGTCCTTTCTGGATCTGGGGAATGAGATTGATCAGCAGCGAGCCAAGACCAATAGCCAGAAAACATGACAGTGCACCGAGCCGGTTGCGATTGAGATTGCGCAGCGCCAGCTTGCGGGTAACGATTTTCATGCCGGAAAACTGGCCGCAGGCCCTGAGAATGAACCAGGCTACCAGTCCCAGCACACCAATGGCACCCAGAAAGCCGGCAATGAACAAAGTGCCTATCTTGATATCGGACGACTGCCAGATGGCCAGACCCCAGAACACCAGCAGGATGGGCGCGTAGCTGGTCAGGTGACGTTGCCAGTGGCCGGCAATCGCACTGGGCTGCACGTTTTCATGGAAGAGGCCAATGGGATTGAGGTCGTAGATTTTCGACAGAATGGGCAGGCAGCAAATGATGCTGCCCAGCGTACCCATGAACAGCGCCAACACCAGCGATGAGATATCCATGTCGTTGCTGAAACCTCGCGGCAGAAAGCCGTCAAACAATATTGGCAGCAGTGGCAGCGAAAACCAGGCAATTGTGCTGGCGATAACGGCGCTGATCGTACCCAGCAGTACTACCTGCACGAGTGTCATCAGGTAAGCCTGTTTTGGCGTGCCACCGAGACACATCAGTATTGCCATGTCCTTGAAGCGACTTGTGAAGAAGGCGCGGAACAGATAGGCGGCACCCACACCGGCAAGAAACAGTGCAATGAGCGCGATCAAGCCGAGATAGTCGTTCATGTAGCCCAGTATGCGGCCAAGGTCTTCGCTTTCTTCTTCGTGCGTGGTCATGCTCAAACGGCGGGTGTCGCGGAAAACTTCACGTTCCTTTTCATCGAATATCTGTTCAAGCCCGCTCACATCGTAGCCGGCAGGCATCTTGTAGAAACGTGAATAGGTAATACGGCTGCCCAGCTGGATCAGGTTTGTTGACTCAACCGAGGGCAGACTCATGTAGATGGCGGGAAAGCTGGTCATCACGGAAATGGTGCTGCTGGGATCTTCCAGAATGACATCGGTAATCGTGAAAGTGGCATCGCCTATTTTCAGTAGGTCGCCAACATTCAGGTCAAGTATGACCATCAGGTCGCGCGCCACCCAGATTTCATCATTTGCCATGAGGCGTTCGCGCGCATCGCTCTCAAGCACCGAGCCGCCTTCCTGCAGAATGATGTCGCCATACTGGGGAAAGCCTTCTTCAATGCCGATAATCTGGCTCATGCGGGAATTGTTGTTGCCCGCCACCATGGAAAGAAAGGAAATCTGGTCGGTAGCCTCGAATTCACTGTTGAAAATTTCTTCTGCCATACCCGTTTCCACTTCGGTGAGCGGAAAACGGGAGGAAATTTGCACATCAGCCGTGAGGATGGCCTTGGAATTGTTCTGCAGATGCTGGTCTATGGAATTCTTGAAGGAATCGAGGGCAATGAAGCCGATCAGCCCGATACTCAGGTTCAGGACGAAGAACAGGCTGAATTTGCCGTTGTTGGTTATTTCCTTCCAGGCGAGCTGTAGCCAGAGCATGTCAGATAAACCTGCCGTTCATAAGTCGCTGCTCACGACCGCAGCGCTTGGCCAGTTGTTCGTTGTGGGTAACAAACAGCATGGTCATCCCATGTGCTTTTACAAGATCGAAAATCATGTCTGACACATAGGAACCCGTTGTATTGTCGAGGTTGCCTGTAGGCTCATCTGCCAGCAGGATGGAAGGACGCACAACCATGGCGCGAGCTATGGCCACACGCTGACATTCGCCACCGCTGAGCTGGTGCGGAAAATGTTCTTTTCGTTTGCCCAGCCCTACCTGCTCAAGTGCCTCGGAAGCTTTTTTGGTGGCATCCGGATCGCGGAACAGATCCAGCGGCAGGCTGACATTTTCCAGCGCGGTAAGGTGCGACATCAGGTGGAACTGCTGGAAGATGATACCGATATTCAGTGCCCTGAACTTTGAGAGTTGCTCTTCGCTGAGCTTCTGCATGTCCTGACCATTGAGCACTATTGAGCCCGATGTGGGGCTGTCCAGGCCCGCCAGCAGGGTCAGCAGGGTGGATTTGCCACTGCCAGACTGGCCGAGAATGGCCAGGGATTCGCCTTCTTCCATTTGCAGGTTCAGGTCCTTCAGTACTTCTACCGGTTCGATGTGAGCGGAAGAGCGGAAGGTTTTGCTCAGGTGACTAATTTCAAGAATCATGCGTTCAGGGTGTCTTGTATGGCACAAAATCGGGCCAAGATAATGGACGGGGGAGGGGAGTTCAATCTTTTGTCATGTATTGCTTACGTTGCCATCAATTGTGCAGATCAGTCTGCATAATTTGTCGGCTTGTATCAATGACCGGAATTATCAGGACTTCTTCTGTTTCCCTTGCACCACAGTGGGGATACCCGGGTGCCACAAACAGGGCAGGGTGCTGCCCGAAACAGGTGCCTGTTGATCAGGCAATGTGCAAATGAGGTATCCGGCTGTTGAAAAGCAGCCAGTTGAGAGGCGTTTGCTGCAAGGCATGATAGTTGCAATGACTCTGGAAACAGTTTTCCAGGGAGTAGCCACACTTGTCTGCCAACACTCTTTCCCGTCGTGATTTTTTGCACGCTGCAATGTGTTCATCGGCTGCCTGTGTCAGATTGTCCTGTTCAGCGCTCACTGTCAGCGCCCTGTTTGTGGCTGCTGGCAAGACCATGGCAGAAACCCTGGATACTGAAATCAGCACCATCAATGTCCTTAATCCTGATGAGGCTGCAGATCTGGCTGCCATTGCGGCCCGCATAATCCCCTCGGATGAAACTCCCGGTGTTACAGAAGCCGGTGCCATTTATTTCATCGATTACGTCCTTGGCAGCAGTCGCAGTGAACTGCTGGCACCAGTGAGAGAAGGGCTGGTTGCCCTGAAGGCCAGATCTGAAGAGATTTTTTCCCAATCAGACCTTTCCCGTCTTGCACCGTTCCAGCTTGATGCCTTGCTGAAGGAAATTGAAAACACCGGTTTCTTTGCCATGCTGCGCTACCTCACAGTGTGCGGCACCTTTTCCCTGCCAGAGTACGGCGGCAATCGCGACATGACAGGTCACACGCTTGTCGGATTCGATCATCGTCATGTCTGGGCGCCGCCATTCGGTTACTACGATGCTGATTACATGGCGAGGGGAGAATAAACATGGCCCAGGCACCTTTTGCTACACGCGATGAAGTGGATTTTGTTGTTATCGGTTCCGGTGCAGCTGGCGGGATCATGGCGAAGGAATTGTCAGAGGCCGGCTTTTCGGTTGTGGTGCTTGAACAAGGTCCTCATCTGAAAGGACCCGATTTCAAACACGATGAGTGGGCCTATACCCAGAACGAGGAGCTCACCTGGGGTCGGCGCAAGGGTCATCCCCAGACCTTTCGCCGCTATGAACATGAAAAAGCGGAAATTGTTGATGGCTCTGCCCTGACCTATGCCCATAACGTAGGTGGCAGCAGTGTGCATTTTTCCGGTAATTTCTGGCGCTTGCGTCCCATTGATTTCATGGAGCGCAGCGTACTGGGCCCCATTTCGGGCACCAATTTTGCCGACTGGCCCATCACCTACGAAGAACTCGAACCCTACTACACGAAAGTAGACTGGGAAATTGGCGTTTCGGGCCAGATGGGTCCCTGGGATCCGCCGCGCTCAAAGGACTATCCCTGTCCGGCAATGCCGGTGAAGTCTTCCGGCGTACTGATGGAGCGCGCCGCAAAAAAGCTTGGATGGACTGCCTATCCGGCACCGGTGGCAATATTGTCAAAGGCCCACAACGGACGCCCGCCCTGCATACACTGCGGTTTCTGTAATGGTTTTGGTTGTGAGGTGTCTGCCAAGTCTTCCTCAATGGCAGCGATGATTCCGCTGGCTTTGGCCAGTGGCAATTGTGAGTTGCGCACACTCTGTACAGTTTCTCGTATCAACACCGATGCCAGCGGACGTGCCAATGAGGTGCTTTACTGGGAAGCCGACGGTACCGAACAGGCACAGAGAACCAAGGCAGTGGTACTAAGCGCAAACGGTGCTGAATCGGCGCGGCTGCTGTTATTGTCTGCTTCTCCGCAATTCCCGGATGGTCTGGGTAACTCCAGCGGCATGGTGGGCAAGAACCTGATGTTCAACGGTTCATCTCGCGTGGCGGGTTTGTTTCCCGAGCCGATCAATGCCCACAAGAGCATTCCCACTACAAGAGTCATCCATGATTTCTACAGCATTGATCCGTCGCTGGGTTTCTACGGTGGTGGTGGCATCGACTCCCGGTCGCTTACTGCCGGTCGGCCGATGGCCGCAGCACTGCAGAATCCGGTTTTTGCATCCAGCAACTGGGGCAGTGAATGGAAACAGAACCTAATGCGGGAATTCACCCACACCTGTTCATTCAATGGTCACTGCACATCGCTGCCACTGTCGACAAACAATGTCACCCTTGATCCTGAGGTAAAAGACAAGTGGGGACGACCTGCGCTTCGCACCACCTTCATGAACCATCCCGATGATTTCAAGACAATGGAGTTTTTCATGGAGCGTTCGGTTGAACTGATGGAGGCTGCAGGTGCGCTGGAGATAGTGGCAAGCTATAACAAGACAGGGCAGACCGGTGGCGTGCATCTGCTGGGTACCTGCCGCATGGGAAACGATCCGGATAGTTCGGTGGTAGACAAATACAATCGTTCACACGATGTGCCGAATCTGTATATGGTGGATGGGGGCAGTCTGGTTACTTCAGGAAGAGGGCAGCCCACGATGACCATCATGGCGCTGGCTTTTCGCGCTGCCGATCACATCAAGCAGGCGGCCCGGAAACTGGAAATCTGATTGTCAAATATCTTTGAATTAGTACCGTTGTTATTGGTTTGCTGCAGATTAATTCGCGACACGCCGTAAACCCATCCATGAGGGCTCGACTGCGGCATCCTTGCCGCAGACGGTCGCTACATTAACAGCAGCAAACCATGGTCAAGTGCAGTGATCTGTTCGGGGATAAATGTCATCTGACCCCATTTATTCGGGGAGCAATGGCAGCAGGAATTCATAGACATTCTCTGCCACGATTTTCGCGCCTTCGGCATTGGGATGTATGCCGTCTCCCTGGTTGAGTTCCGTTACTGCAGCAACGTCTTCCAGCAGAAAGGGCATCAGGGGCAGATTGTATTGCGCAGCCAGATCGGGAAAGACCTGCGCAAATGCCTGCGTGTATTCAGGTCCGTAGTTCGGTGGAATCAGCATTCCGGTAAGGGCCACTTCCACACCATTGGCCTGCGCAAACTCGATCGTTCTCGCAATGTTGGCCTTCATTTCTGCTACATCCAGTCCACGTAAACCATCATTGGCACCCAGCGACAGCACCATCAGGTCGGGCCGCGAGCGGATGAACCACTGCAGGCGGCTGAGCCCACTGGCAGAAGTTGAACCACTTACGCCCCCGTTGATGATCCGGATGCCGGCTTTGCCTTCTGCTTTCAGGCGCTGGTCTATCAGGCTCGGAAAGGATTCACTTTCTTCAAGGCCAAGGCCTTCTGTAAGCGAGTCGCCGAGAAACAGTACGGTGAATTCATCCTGTGCGCTGGCGAAGGAAGTGTCCAGCAGCAACAAAACTGCCAGCAACAGTCTATTGGTGAAGCCCGGAAGCTGCTGATGAAGGCGTCTGGTGTATGAATACATGGTTACCTACGGGTTAATATTGATCGGCATGATAGAATCAGGGCTGATTCTAGCCCAAAGCACACGCAGTTTCAGAATTTGGGGCAACTGACCGAACCATTTGGCTGGCAGTACCAGCGGCAGCATGCAAAAAGGGACGTTTCAGGCTATCCATGGCCGAAACGCTCTCCCCGATGCAGGCATTGGCAGGTCTGGACAGACTTGCCGGAGTGTCCATGCTCCAGATGAGTTCTCAAACTGCCTGCACCACAAAGGAGACCGGAAAAGCATGACTTCCATTCGCCAGGACGACGTAATCGAAAGCGTTGCCGATGCCCTGCAGTTCATTTCCTACTATCACCCGCTGGATTTTATCCAGGCGGTACATCGCGCCTGGGAGCGGGAAGAGTCGCAGGCGGCAAAGGATGCCATGGCACAGATACTTATCAACTCCCGCATGTGTGCCGAAGGACACAGGCCTATCTGTCAGGACACCGGCATTGTGACTGTATTTGTGAAAGTGGGGATGTCAGTGCAGTGGGAAGGCAGCATGGGATTGGAAGACATGATCAATGAAGGTGTGCGCCGCGCCTATCTGCATCCCGACAATGTATTGCGAGCTTCGATTCTGAGTGATCCTGCAGGGGCAAGAAAAAACACCAAAGACAATACGCCGGCAGTTATCCATGTGTCGCTGGTGCCTGGCAATACTGTTGACATTACGGTTGCCGCCAAGGGCGGTGGATCGGAAAACAAATCCAAACTGGCCATGCTCAATCCCAGCGACAGTATTGTGGATTGGGTATTGAAAACCGTGCCCACATTGGGGGCAGGGTGGTGCCCGCCCGGCATGCTGGGCATCGGCATAGGCGGCACTGCAGAAAAGGCGGCAGTACTGGCCAAGGAAGCCTTGATGGATCCGGTGGATATCGATGAACTTCGCGCCCGTGGGCCGTCAAACAGGATAGAGGAACTGCGACTGGAACTGATGGACAAGGTCAATGCATTGGGTATCGGTGCCCAGGGGCTTGGCGGGCTGACCACTGTAGTGGATATAAAAATAAAGGATTATCCAACGCATGCGGCATCACTGCCTGTGGCCATGATTCCCAACTGTGCTGCAACCCGTCATGCCCACTTTGTGCTCGATGGCTCTGGTCCTGCACTGCAGTCGCCGCCGAAAATTGATGATTACCCGGAAATTACCTGGGATGTGGGTCCATCGGCGCGCAAGGTGAATCTGGATACGGTAACGGCAGAAGAAATTGCCAGCTGGAAACCGGGTGAAACATTGCTGCTCAGCGGCACCATGCTGACTGGTCGCGATGCGGCTCACAAGCGCATGATCGAACTGTACAGGTCTGGAAAGAGTCTGCCCAATGGAGTGGATCTGAAAGGAAAGTTCATCTATTACGTGGGTCCGGTTGATCCGGTACGTGACGAGGTTGTGGGACCTGCCGGACCAACCACGGCAACGCGAATGGACAAGTTCACTGAAGAACTGCTCGCTTATTCAGGTCTGCTGGGCATGATCGGTAAAGCGGAGCGCGGGCCCGTAGCGATAGAAGCAATCAGGAAGCACAAGGCTGTTTACTTGATGGCGGTGGGTGGAGCTGCGTATCTGGTTTCCAGGGCGATCAGGAAGGCATCGATTGTGGCCTTCGAGGATCTGGGCATGGAAGCGATCCATGAATTCGTTGTGGAAGACATGCCGGTCTCTGTTGCAGTAGATGTAAACGGCGCCTCTGTACACGAGAGTGGCCCGAAAGAGTGGAAGCAGCGCATTGCCGAAGCCCAACCGGTGAAAGTTGTCTGATCTCATCCTGCAGGGGCGCGCGCCAGTGCGCCCTTTCTTCAGGGGGATTTCCCTGCCATTGCAAGTCTGTCATTCTTTACAACAAAATGCTGGGCACACAGCATGCCATCATGATAATCCGGTACACGAACAGGGGCTTTCTGTGAAAATATTCCTGACTCTGGCACTACTGCTGCCTGGTCTAGTTCTGGGTCAACAGGCCGACACCGCACGTGGTGCAACTGTTTTCCAGACCCATTGCTCCCGCTGTCACATTCCTGTTGAAATCGAAGCCCGACTGCGCAACGACTGGGTGGGACACACTGCAGGTGAATTGCTGGCACGGATCAGTGCAACCATGCCGGGAGAAAATGCGGGCACACTTTCGGTACAACAATACCTTGATGTGACTGCTGCCGTTGTTGAAATGGGGCGTGTGGCTTTGTCCGAAGGAAGCCCCAATGGGCTCTCATTGAATGCAACAATGCTGCCTCCGGCAGTTGAAATGGCCGCTGCTGATACGACTGTCCCCTGGCTGACCATGAATGGTGGCATTGATGCAACGCGCTATTCACCCCTTGACCAGATCAATGAAGACAATGTGAATTCACTTGAAACCGCCTGGCGTTTTGATCTGGGCATTTTTGGTCCTTCCCCTGAAGGAGAGAATGTCACAACTCCTGTCATGGTAAACGGCACCATGTACCTTACTGCCGGTGTGGAGCGCGATGTCGTTGCACTTGATCCGGCCACGGGTCAGTTACTGTGGCTGTGGCGCGCACAGGAAGGACAGCGCTTTGATCTGGCACCACGCAAGGGGTCTGGCAAGGGGCTGGCCTGGTGGAGTGATGGTGTTGTTGAAACCATTTTTACTGTAACACCCGGTTATTATCTGGTGGCACTGAATGCAAGAACAGGACTCCCTGTGGAAGATTTCGGTGCCGGCGGCTGGGTCGATCTGCAGGAAGGTCTCAGAGAGGGGCCGGGCAGGGAAGATCTTGATATCGGCATTACTTTCCCGCCACTGGTTGTGGATGATGTGATCGTGGTCGGTGCTTCGCATGCCCTTTCCACCAGACCGGTTTCTGCCTCAAACGTCAAGGGCGATATCCGGGGATATGATGCAAAAAGTGGCCAGCTGTTGTGGATCTTCCATACCATACCCGAGGCCAATGAATTCGGTTCTGAAACCTGGCTAGATGGCTCGGCAGAATATACCGGGAATGCAGGTGTGTGGACTGCGATGTCGGCAGACCCGGAACTCGGGCTCGTATATCTGCCAGTAGAAACACCTACGGGAGATTATTACGGGGCAGACCGTCCGGGTGACAATCTGTTCGGAAATTCACTGGTGGCGCTTGATTACCGCAGCGGGGAAATGCGCTGGTATT
This sequence comes from Gammaproteobacteria bacterium, assembly GCA_030831125.1. Taxonomy (GTDB): domain Bacteria; phylum Pseudomonadota; class Gammaproteobacteria; order Pseudomonadales; family Pseudohongiellaceae; genus CAILUG01. The sequence goes on along the minus strand of JAURLQ010000008.1, from coordinate 34,735 downwards.
TCCAGATGACCCACCATGATATCTGGGACTGGGATCTGCCAGCGGCGCCTATACTTGCAGATCTGCCAAATGGCAGAAAAGTGGTTGTGCAACTGACCAAACAGGCCATGGCCTATGTTTTCGACAGAGCCACAGGTGAACCGGTATGGCCAATTATTGAGACACCGGTACCGGCATCTGATGTGCCCGGTGAACAGGCTTCGCCCACCCAACCCATACCCAGCAGACCGGCACCCTACGACCGGCAGGGCATCAGTGAAGCAGACCTGATCAACTACACGCCAGAGCTCAATGCCAGGGCCAGGGAACTGGTGCGTCCATTCAGGATGAGTGAACTTTTTACCCCACCTTCACTTGCAGATGCTCCTGACGGTACCCAGGGCACCCTGCATTTGCCGCATGCCACTGGTGGATCGAACTGGCAGGGGGGTGCCTATGATCCTGAAACAGGCATTGTCTATGTGCCATCAAGAACTTCTGTGAGCATTCTGGGCCTGGTGCCGGGGGGTGATGCTTCTTCGGTACGTTATATCCAGGGTTTGCGCGGAGGCTTGAATGTCGACGGGTTGCCCCTTACTGCACCACCTTACGGCAGAATTACCGCTATAGACCTCAATTCCGGTGAGCATCTTTGGTGGGTACCCAATGCCGATACGCCGCAAAGAATTCGGGAGCATCCTGCACTTGCCGCTGTAGAGTTGCCCAGGACAGGCAACCAGAACCAGTCCGGCATTCTGTTGACCAGATCGCTGCTGTTGGTGGGGGAAGGGCCGGAAGGAGCCCCTCTGTTGCATGCACACAACAAGTCATCTGGTGAAATTGTGGCCAGCATTCCACTGCCTGCAAGCCAGAGCGGTACACCAACCAGCTTTATGCACCAGGGAGTGCAGTACATTGCGCTGGTTGTAAGTGGTGAGGGCAGGAGCGAACTTGTTACCCTGCGCCTGCCGTAATTCGAGGCTGACTTGAAATCGTTCTGATTGTAGTAAGCGTGTTCCACAAAAGCACAGATACGAAGCTGTTCACAGGATCAGTATTTGAACGCAGTTGAAACAGAAGCGGACGGCTCGCCTTATCAGGATCAGATTGCCAGAGGATTCGGGCTGTTGCATTTTTCTGATGTTCTGGAAGCAGAATTCCAGGCAACAACCTATTCAGACCGGCTTGTCCAGATCAGGCAAACAGTCTCTGCAGTGGCAGTGTTTGTGCTGGTCATGCTGGTTTCTGATCTGATTTTTTCAAGCGCAGGATTCAGTCATCCTGTTGTGCCTGTACAGGGTTTCATTTCACTGGCGTTGCTTGCCTTTCTGTTCTGGTTGGCCAGGCGAAGGACACCATCACGCAAGGCCCTTGCGATTACTGGTGTTTTACTTGGTTTGAACTTTGGCTATGTGAATCTGCTGGTCAATATCTGGATAGCGCCCACCGCAACAGTGGTAGCACCTGATCTGGCATATGTATGTGGCACTTTTTTCATTTTTTTCTGTTTTGGACTGCGTTTCTGGCAGGCAGTGCTGTTGTCCATGCTGCTTTTCCTTGGCTATCTTACCTACGTCGCAGGCACAGTCGAGAGCACTGCCGCTTCTGTCTATCCCATTCTGTTTCTGGCATTTTCCAATGTGTTCAGCGCCTTTGGCCTTTACAACATGGAGTACAACCAGAGAAATCTTTTTCTTCAGTCCAACAAGCTCAAGTACGCAGCAGAACATGATCAACTCACAGGACTTCTCAACAGAAGGGCTATGAAGGCATTGCTGCGTCGGGTATGGGCACACTGTTTGAGGGAAAAACTGCCATTGAGTCTGGCAGTTGTAGGGTTGGACTGCTTCAGGGATTACATTGTGCAGTATGGCCAGAAAAGAGCAGATGAATGTCTGTTGCAGGTGGCCCGGCTGCTCGAAACCTGCGTACAGAGACCACTGGATTTTGTTGCCTGCTACAGCAGTGAGGAATTCGTGCTGGTATTGCCTGGCTGTAATCCGGAAAATGCCATGATCGTGCTGACAAGACTGCAGGAAGAGCTGGTAAAGCTCGATATTGAGCATGCAGCATCCAGTGTTTCGAGCCGTCTTACCTTCAGTATCGGGTTGCTTGCAACCGATGCCGGGACGAAACACACAGATGTCGAAAGTCTGCTTCAGAAAGCAGATGCTGCAGTGTACGAAGCCGACAGAAAAGGGGGGAATACCATAGTGGCATACCCAGGCAACTTTACGGACGGGATCAAAAGCGGATGACACTCAAGGTTATAGGCGCCGGTTTGGGGCGTACAGGTACCATGTCCCTCAAGTTGGCACTGGAAAGACTGCTTGGCGGCAAGTGCTACCACATGGTTGAGCTTTTTGAGCACCTGGAGGCACATACAGCGTTGTGGCATGCAGCAGCCCGTGGTAAAAAAGTTGATTGGGACAAGATATTCGATGGCTATGTGGCCACAGTAGATGAGCCATCATCCATCATGTGGCGTGAATTGATGGAATACTACCCGGATGCGCTGGTTATCCTGTCCCTGCGCGATGCGGAGAGTTGGTGGAAAAGTGCCAATGCCACGATTCTGAAGGTAAAACAGGATCCACCGCCAAAAGAACCGCCGGAGCGTGTGGCCTGGCATGCCATGATCATGGATATCTATCCGCACATACATCCCGATGGTGTCAGTGATCCTGAATTGGTGAAGGCCAGTTTCATGGCACATAACGAGTGTGTGAAGGCGGGTGTTCCACCAGAACGACTTCTACTGTGGCAGGCAGGAGATGGCTGGGAGCCACTTTGCAAAGCTCTTGGCCTTGAAGTGCCGGATGAGCCGTTTCCCCACAGCAATACCACAGAGGAGTTCAAGGCCAGACAAAGTGCCAGAAAGGCAGAACAGAACAGCTGAACTCCGGGCAAGATGCCTATCTTTCCTGTGCATCCAGAAATTCAAAAGTCAGCTCATCACAGTCATGCTTTTCGTAAGGTACTTCTGACAAAAGCACGATATCGCCACCAATATAGCTGTCTTCAAAATACACAGGATCCTCGGCGATATATTCCCTGGCAAGTGACCAGTTTCCGGTATTGAGTGTGAATCGTTCCACTATATGCAGCTGATCACTGTGTTTGACAGGTGCAGCGAGCAAGCCGGGTTCGAAGCCTGTCGTATCCACAACCAGGACGTACTCTGCATCTGTACTGCCACTTTCCCAATGACCGATTGAATGGCCTGCATAAGAAGGCTGGATATCGGCAGGGTGGTTCTGCATATTCATATGAATGATGCGTTCAAAACTGTAAAGGCCATAGTTGATGATGATACGTTCGTCTTCCTGGGTGATACGGTTTACCGGGCCATCAAATACCCAGTCGAACAGAATGCTGGTGGGCTGACAGCGCAAACGCGGGTTGTTGGCAACCGAGTCACCCCGGTGTGCATCAGCTTCACGCTGTCCAAGGGCGGTAAGTGTAACTGGTCTGGCTCCCCAGCCTGAGCCGGGAACATCTGCAGGTACAATGGTGCCCGCTTCCACACCTGGTTTCATGCTTTTGGGCACCAGGCCTATATTTTCACCGGATGGCGGACGGGCAATAACATACTGTTCCTGGGCCCAGTCGCCACTTATATTGGGAGTGCCATCCGGCAGCAGGGGGGGGCGCACCGACAGATCGAGTGCCGGTGTATCCAGCTGATCGTTGCGATTCAATACCTGTGCCTCTCCAATCGTTATCTCTTCCACATAACATGACCCCGGATCAGTCCGGTGTTTGAAACCATAGATGGTAACTGGCAGCCCGGTGGCAAACATTTCCTTTGACCAGCCGGAACGGCGCATGAGAGTGGCGGCGCGCATTTCGCAACGCATGGCAATGCTTTCACCGTTGTCAGTGTTCATGTCGAAATAGAGATAGGCATGGGGATTGACAAAATCAATGCTGGTGATGGTGCCTTCAAATGTTGCATCATTGGCGCGATCAAAGTTGCCAAAACCGTGATGGGCCAATAGTGACTGTGATACTGTCAAAGCGGCTGCGGCTGTTGTCAAAGCGCAGCTTGCTGTCTTGATCCTGCTCATGAGTTTCCCCTCAATATGCTCTCAACAAAATATTATTCCTGTTCGTACTGTACTCTTTTTACCTGAATCTGCGTGTAGAATCATCCCCTGGCCAACAGAACCGGCTGGTTCACTTTGGCAATTTGCCTGATGAGCTGATCGGCCTGGATGATTCCCGCCTTCAATAGACAATGGTCTCCTGTGAATCTGCTGAACAAAATACAACTTGTTGCACGCACACATAGCCGTAAACTGCAGTGGTTTGGCGGTTTGCTGATGCTCTATACCATTGCAGGCTTTTTCCTGGTGCCATGGATGCTTGAAAAAAAGCTCGTCGAGACCATGAGCGAGCGCCTGCAATCCAATGCCGGGCTCGAATCAGTCTACTTCAATCCGTTTACTTTCTATCTTGAAATCAGGCAATTGTAGGTAACAGGCCCTGAAGGGTCCCCCTTGCTGTCAGTGCAGGATTTCCATCTCGATTTTCAGGCTGTCTATCTGTTCCTGCTCAGGATCCAGTTCAGGGAACTCAGTATCAGCGGGCTTCAGTTCCATTTTGCCAGAAATGAAGACGGTACAAACACATTGTCAGACCTTGCACAACGCTGGGCGGAAACTGCTGCACCTGCATCTGATCCTGAGCCTGCAGAAACAGCAGATACCGGAAGTCTTTTTTCGCTGCGTATGGAAACCGCAAGTCTGGCAAATCTGGACCTGTATATAACAGACAGTATGCCTGTTACTCCGTTTTCGACTGTTGTATCCCTGTCCGCAGCCCGGGTTGAAAATATCACAACATTGCCCGAGGAGACTGGCACCAGCGTGCTGGCAATGAATTTCGAGGCAGGTGCCACGCTGCAATGGCAGGGAGAATTCTCACTCAATCCGCTGTCATCCTCAGGCAAAATTACCCTTGCCGATTTCAGTCTTGCACCTGTTGCCAGATACTTGCAGGACACACTGCCGTTTGGTCTGACTGATGGCATTTTCAAGGCAGGCCTCAACTACGCAATTGCACTTGATGATCAGAATCCACAGGTCAGGCTTACAGATATTTCGCTGGCGCTGGAAAATCCGGTATTGACGCAAAACGGCGCATCAGATCCTTTTTTCAGTGCCGAGACCATCAACATTCCCGATGGTGAGCTCGTCATGCCTGAAAACCGGATCACCGTGCCTGAAATCAATCTGGTCGGCCTGAATATTGCCGCCACGCGCAACAATGAAGGCAATCTTGATTTGCTGGATATGCTGGCGGCTGTCAGTGGCAGTGATAGCGAACAGGCGGCACCTCCATCATCCCCGTCAGACACAGCAATGCCCTGGCAAATTTCTGTTGATGTCCTGCATGTCGATGACAACGAATTGCGCTTCACAGACCAGATGCCACAAGTGCCTTTTGCAACAGCACTTTCATTGAATGCCTCATTGTCACAAATCAGCAACCAGCCTGAAGCGATTTTTCCCCTGAATGCTGAATTGGTTCTGCAATCGGGGGGGCTGTTGTCATTGATGGTGGGCTTGCTGTTTTGCCGGCACTGGACTTGCAAGCCACTGTTGATGTCAATTCCCTGGCTTTGGATCTTGTACAGCCATATCTGTCTGGGAGTACAGCTTTGATTCTGGAAAGTGGCACCCTGGATTCCAGGCTGACCATTGTGGTAGATGCGCAGGAACCATTTTCCCTGACAGGTGATGTCGAGTTGGCAAACCTGGTTCTGCGGGATGAAGTGCTGGGGGAAAACCTGCTTTCCCTGCCTTATCTGGGCATGGACAATATTGAGTATTCTACCGGCACCAATTCCGCAGAAATTTCTGAAGTCAGCATGAATGGCATGAGTGTCAGGGTGATTATCAATGCAGACGGCAGTTCGAATATTTCACGCAGCCTGAATGCTTCTTCATCACAGGAAGCGCCGCAAGCTGAATCATCACCTTCTGGTCCGGCTGCGCTACCGGATATTCTGCTGGGTAGAATCCTGCTGGAAAATGTCGACGCTGAATTTACAGATCGCAATCTGCCATTTGAATTCAATGCCAGTATTCAAGAGCTCAATGGCAGCATCGAGAATATCTCCAACACCAGCAGTGTGCCGGCAACCATTGCGTTGGAGGGCAGAGTGGGCGATTTCGGGCTCATGGCAATGAACAGCACACTCGCGCCTTTCGACATATCAGACAATGCCCTTGTCGATTTGCGTTTCAGCAACATCGATTTACCCTCGGCAACACCCTATGTCATCAAGTTTGCCGGCAGGGAAGTTGATGATGGCGCCATTGACCTGACACTTGATTACTCATTGATGACCGGCACACTTGAGGCAAATAACGGTCTGGTCCTCAGGGATTTGCGTCTGGGCGATAGCATAGCGCATCCTGGTGCCATGGATCTGCCTCTGGATCTTGCTCCAGCACTGCTAAAGGACAGCAATGGGGTTATAGATCTTGAAATTCCGGTTACCGGTCAGGTCAATGATCCGGAATTCGATTTCAGTCCGGCGATCAGAACGGCAATTGCCAATGTGTTTACCAATATTGTTGCAGCACCATTCAGGTTGCTTGGCAATCTCATAGGAGCAGGTGATGTGGAACTGGATCACATCCGCTTTCGGCCGGGCAGGGCAGATATCGCACCACCTCAACGGGAAGTATTACTGATGCTGGGAGAAGCACTGGAGCAGCGACCCGAATTGCGTCTGCAGTTTCCGGTGATGCATGGAGGAGAGGCAGATATAACAGCCTTGCAGACACTTGCAGTGGATACACGGGTCGAGAGACTGGTGTCGGAAATCAATGATGATGCTTTATCCCTGCTGGAGCGTCGGAATCTTGTCATGGAAAACCTGTATCAGCAGGGCATGCTGCTGCCCTCACTTGACATGTTGCGTGCAGAAATAATCCTGGCAAGCAGTTTGCAGGACCCTGATACAGAAACGCTTGATGAGACTGCTGTTGAAGCAGTTAGTGATCCTGCAGAATTGGACCTTATCGCCTCCAACAGTATTTTGCGGGAGCGACTTATACGGGCTGAAGTGATTGCTGATGCCGACCTGGTAAATCTTGGCACTGCCAGAACAGGTAGCATTATCAAGGCTCTTGAAGAGGCAGGCACAGGTAGTGATGTGTTGCAGCGACTGCAGGTTGGCGAAACAGTAATCAGTGAATCTGATGAAGAAGGCTGGCTCAGGCTGGATTTTGATTTGCAAGCCAGATAAGCCGTAGCTTCGCGGTATTGAAGAGCCAGCTGTCCGGTGCAGCAAACCGGCCATCTTCCTGCGCACTTGTTTTGTGCGCCAGGCGCATTTGAAGTGCATCAGAATCATTTTTGTTCTTCTGCTGTCAGGCGCCTTTTGCAGACCATCAAGTGAGCGTATTTTTACCCGGGAAACATCCACCGATCTTTATTCTGGACTTCCTTGGCACTTTTTGAACTTGAATTTGTTGGTAACAGGGGATGCAAATGATTGAACAACGACCCACGCGAATCGGCATCATGGGTTTTGGACGTATCGGAAGACAGGTATATGAACTGGCATCACGAAGTGATGACATAGAGGTTGTTGCTGTTGCTGATATCGGCAAACCGGGCATTCTGCATTATCTGCTTACGGCCGAAAGCCCTGCGGGCAGCCAATATACGCTTGAAGGCAATTTCTTGCTGAACAGACGATTTACCACTCGCATGATGCAGATAGACAGTCCCCGGGAAATACCCTGGGATCTTTTCGATCTGGATATGGTGGTTGACTGTACCGGACGCTTTCGCGACAGGGAAAGTATGCAGGCGCATCTGGACAATGGCGCTGGCAGGGTGCTGATGCGAACCCTGCCACTGGATGAGGCTGACAGGATTGTGGTTCCCGGTGTGAATTCAGAGCTGATCCACAAGGATGACAGAATACTCTCGGCAGGGTCGGCTACTACCAATGCACTGTGTCTGCTGTTGAGCACGGTAGAAAAACACTACGACATTGAATGTGTCAGCATGACCACTATTCACTGTTACACAAGTGACCAGTCTCTGCAGGATTATGCCGGCAGGGATTATCGGCGCAGTCGCTCGGCAGCAGAAAACATCATTCCCAATACCCACGAGGCTGAACGCTGCATGGCTGCCATCATGCCGGCATATAGTGGCAAGGTGATGACAGCCACGCTCAATGTACCTGTGCATGCAGGCTGCATGATCGACACCAATCTGGTAATTGCAGGTGCTGAGGTGAGTGTGGATGAATTCAATGAAGTCATCCGCAAGGGAGTGGCCGATTACCCCGGCATCATGGATGTGACTGATGATCCTGTTGTGTCTACAGACATTCTTGGCAGCACTCTGTCACTGCTTTTTGACATACAGGGTACTGAAAAAGCCGGCAAACACATCATCAAGGCGCTTGGTTGGTACGAAAACCTCGGTCATGCGGCACGTCTGCTGGATGTGGTTCGCCTGTATCGTGCGCTGGACATGAAGGAGGCTGCGTAATGAAAATTGTCATCAACTGATTTGGCCGGATTGGCCGTGCAGTGTTCCGTATTCTGGATCAGCAACCGGATATTGAAATAACTGCAATCAATGACCTTTTTGATCCCGCAGCGCTGCGCTATCTGCTCAATTACGACACGGTAATGGGAGGTTTTGGCAAACATCTCAAACTTGAAGACGGGTGTCTGGTAACAGATAACAACAGAACCAGACTGCTCTCGTGCAAGGATCCATCAACATTACCCTGGGCAGAATTGGGTATAGATGCAGTAGTTGAGTCGACCGGGGTTTTTCGCAAGAAAGCCCAACTGGAGGCCCACCTGAGCGCAGGAGCAGGTAAGGTGGTTCTGACTGTGCCCGCTGCCGATGCCATTGACTATACCGTGGTGCTGGGTGTCAACGATTCAGGACTTGGCAGGGAGCACCGCATCATTTCCAATGCGAGTTGTACCACCAACTGTCTTGCGCCCATGGCGAAAGTACTTGATGAAGCTTTTGGTATTGAGGAAGGCATGATCAATACCGTGCATGCCTATACCAATGACCAACGTCTTGCCGATGTACCGCACCAGGACTGGCGGCGCAGTCGGGCAGCAGCGGAAAACATCATTCCGACATCAACCGGGGCTGCAAAGGCTGTAGGAGAAGTATTGCCTAATCTCAAGGTTAAACTGCATGGTATTGCGGCAAGGGTGCCTGTGCCGGATGGATCGGTTGTTGATCTGTTTGCCAGGTTGAAGAAGAAAGTGAGCGTTGCTGACATTCATGCGGCAGTGCATGAGGCAGCCGAGGGTGAAATGAAAACCATTCTCGAGTTTTCCAGACTGCCGCTTGTTTCCACCGACATTATCGGCAATTCCCATTCCTCTATCTACGATTCGGAATTTACCCAGGTAAATGGTGGACATTTCATCAGGGTGCTGAACTGGTATGACAATGAGTGGGGGTATTCCAGCCGCGTCTGTGATCTGCTCAAACTGCTGAACCGCTGGACCTAGGGCGCACTGATGTGCGCCCGTCCCTGCGCATAAAATCAATTTGTAAAGCTGACCATCGCCGGGTCGGCAAGCGCACCCCTACACCCACAGATCAATATTCCTGCCAGTTCAGCACCGGGTAATCTGTGCGGTTTGGGGCGTGCTTGCGCGCCCTTCGTACCGGTGCTCTGCAAAGTTGTCGTGCCGTGGTTATAATCCCCTCCCTTTGTACAGAATAGTCACGGTACCCAATGCAGGAGAAGGAAGGGGTGGATCAACCCGCATTCCAGAAACAGCAGAAAGCCGAAGGTAGTCACCGTGTTGGTGTCGGCCTGGATTTTGGTACCAGCAACAGTGCTGCAGCGATATTCGATGGTACGACTGTCACCATGGCCATGCTTGAAGCGCAGACCCCTGTCATGCCAACCGCCACTTATCTGGACCGGGAGCTGAACACCTGTACAGGACAGGAAGCAATCGACACCTATATTGCGCGCAATCAGGGACGCAAGGTTGAGCTTAGTGTTGAAGTAATAGGTGAAGCCAGAATGTCCACCGGACACTTTGATGCAGAAACCAGACAACACGTTGAAGGAGATACCCATGCCGTTTACGGGCATGCCTTCAATGACGGTGGCATGCCGGGACGCCTGTTTCGTGGCATAAAGCGACTGTTGGGTCATGCTTCCAGCGAAAGGGTGGAAGTTTTCGGGCGCTCATTCAGACTGGTTGCGCTGATAACCCCTGTACTGTTGAGAATCCGCAAGGCAATTGAACTAATGCTGGGCCAGCCTCATGACAGCAGGCAGGGTTTGCAGGCCTGCATAGGTCATCCTGTCAACTTCGAAGGCAGAGAGGCAGGACACAATGTGCTTGCCCTGCAGAGACTGCACGAGGCTTGTGGATATGCGGGCCTGAAACCCTGTACTTTTTATCCTGAACCAACAGCTGCAGCCCTGAGCTATATGCAGGCCAATCCGGCTCATCATGGTGAATTGCTCCTGACTGTGGATTTTGGCGGGGGCACTCTTGATTTGTGCATATTACGCCGAAAGGATGATGGCTTTGATGTGCTTGCTGTGCACGGAATTGCGTTGGGTGGCGACCTGATTGACCAACTGGTGTTCCGTAAATTCCTCTTTCCCCTTTTGGGCAAGGGGGAGCGCTGGCAACGCGTGGATGACGGTTATGTTATCGACAGTATTTTTCCGTTTGAACAATATGAAGAGCTGTTGCTGAACTGGACTGTCAGCTACATGCTCAACCAGAACACCTATACCACGCCGGTCATGGACATGATGCGCAAGGAAAGTGCTGTGTCGGGTAAATTTTCCAGACTATACGAACTGATTACCCAGAACTACAGCTATCAGGTGTTCCAGGCCATCAGGAACTGCAAGGCCGAACTTTCAAGCCGGGAGTCGGCCCAGCTCGATATTCCTGAAATTGACATAACGCTGACCATTACCAGGGATGCATTCGAGGAATGTATTGCTGAACCTCTGGAGCGCTTTGATGAAGCAGTGAGGCAGGTAATGGACATGGCAGGGACCACCGCCGACGAAATAAGCCTGGTGCTGAGAACTGGTGGATCATCCCTGATACCGGCAGTCAAACACCGGCTGGAAGAAAGGTTCGGTGGCAGGGTGGTTGAGCATGATCCGTTCATCAGTGTTGCCACCGGGCTGGCGATAGCAGATTACTACAACCATGGTGTAAGCCTTGATGCAGAACCATCCGGTTCGATCACACACGTGCCGGCATAACGAGCTGGCATTTCACAGCGTTCATCCTCTGACACTGGTAAAACTTTCAGTTATCATCCTGCTCTTTGTTGCAGTTTGAGGGGGAAGTGTGGCCACACGTGCCGAGTTGATAGCCAGGCTTGAAAAACTCGATGCCTGCGCAGTATCAGATGCACTCGATTCTTTCGGGCTCAAGGGAGCCCATTCTTCAATTGCTAGACGCTCAACCAGAAAGCGTATAGCGGGTACAGTCCAGACGGTAAAACTTCATGCGACGGAACCCGTTGGTGGCTCAAAACGTCATCTGGGCACGGCTGCGATTGAAGCATCTGATGACATGACAGTTATCGTGGTTGAACAGCGAACCGGCATCGACTGTGCCGGCTGGGGTGGCGTGCTTGCGAATGCCGCCAGGGTCAAGGGTGTGCGCGGGGTCATCATGGAAGGTCCCGCCAGGGACATAGACGAATATGAGGAAATCGGGTTTCCGGTTTTTTCCCGCTTTACTACACCACATACTGCCAGGGGGCGGGTGTGGGAAGAAGCCATGGGCATTCCGGTAATGGTAGGCGATGCCCTGGTGCATCCGGGTGACTATGTAATTGCCGATGCCAGTGGTGTGGTATTTGTACCGGCAGACAGGATAGAGGAAATACTGCCTGTGGCTGAAAAAATTGTGGAGAAGGAACGTCTGATGACCCGCGATGTACTGGCTGGCAAGCCGGTGTCGGAGGTTATGGGCACCAATTACGAAAACATGTTGAAAGGGTCGAAGTAATGAGCAAGAAGCCCGCAAGGAAAAAAACCGGCAAGAATGCAGGCGGCTCTGCAGGTGACCGCAATGTGAAGCGTGTGGCCAAACTGGATACAGCCACCATCAGCGATGCGCTCGACAAGTTGCGTATTCCCGGGCAGTGCCTCGGAATAAAGCCCCGTGACCATGCTTTCAGGCTGGCCGGACGCGCCTACACCATACTTTATGGTCCTCTGGATGCCGAAAAGCCGGGTACGGTGGGAGATTTCATCGACAAGCTGGGTCCGGGCGATGTGGTGGTCATTGACAATGGCGGACGTGAGGATGCAACAGTGTGGGGAGATATCCTGACTTTCCTTGCGCACAAGAAGAAGCTGGCAGGTACTGTCATAGACGGCGCTTGCCGCGATGTACACCTTTGCCTGAGTCTGGGCTATCCCATTTATTCGCGCAGCTATTCCATGCGCACCGGCAAGGACCGTGTGCAGGTGGATGCCGAACAGGTGCCAATAAATATCGGTGATGCGCGTGTACAGCCCGGGGATCTGATTCGTGGTGATGCTGACGGGGTGATATGCATTCCGAAATCGCGGGAAGATGAAGTACTTGATGTTGCAGAACAGATTGATGCGGCAGAAGCAAAAATCAGGGCGCTGCTGGAAAAGGGCAAAACCATTACCGAAGCGCGTGCACTGATGAAGTATCACAGCCTGCAAACACCGGACAAGCAATAGGTGCATAAGCAGTTTGAATTGTCTGAATCAGCCACTGTACTTGCATGAGGATTGCAGTTGATGAAAAACAAGGAGAAGGAATCTGTCTGGTACTGATTCCGGAGTCATTTGTCAGGGGAGGTTTGCAGCAGTTGTCTGCGCGACACGCCGTAAACCCATCCCTGGGGGCTCGGCTGCGGCATCCCTGCCGCAGACGGTCGCTTATTCAACTACTGCAAACCTCAGCCAGGTCCGGTCCAGTGGCAGCATCAAGCAGGGAAACTATTGAAAGAAATTGAATTGGAGACCATCAGTGATCATTGATTGCCATGCACATACCTCAGCACCACCACAACTTGCCGTTTACAAGGCCGGACTGGTTTCACATCGTGGCTCCCATGGCAGGGGCGCGGTGAATTACACCGATGAACAGCTGATCACTGCCTGGAACAGGAAGGAAATGGCGCCCTGTGGGCATATCGAGCATATGACCAACAATGGCATAGACATACAGCTGGTTTCCCCGCGCCCTTTCCAGACCATGCATTCCGAAAAGCCGGGCTATCTTGTGGAATGGTACATTCACGAGGTCAACAAGATCATTGCCGACAGTGTAAGACTGTTCCCCGACAGGTTCTTTGGTGTTGGCGGACTTCCCCAGCAGGGGGGTGAACCGGTGAGTGTGGTATTCGCCGAAATGGAATACTGCGTGAAGGAATACGGCTTCAAGGGCTTTCTGCTCAATCCTGACCCGTATGAAAATGATGGCAACAAGGCCCCGGCCATGGGGGATCGTTACTGGTATCCCCTGTACGAAAAGGCCTGCGAACTTGATGTGCCACTGCACATCCATACGGCAGGTTCCCGTAATCCGCAGCGCGAACCCTACAGCCTCTATTTTGTGAACGAAGAAACAACGGCTGTTTACGGCTTCGTCAATTCTTCAGTGTTCGAAGACTTTCCTGAGCTGAAGATTGTGGTATCCCATGGTGGAGGTGCCATGCCCTACCAGATTGGCCGCTTCAATGCCGGCTCGGCCAAGTCAGGTGCGCAGGGATCCCTGAGCAAGGGGCTGTTCATCGACCGTATGCGCAACATGTATTTCGACACAGTGCTTTATTCAAAGGAAGCGCTTGAATTGCTGATCAAGGTAGTGGGTGCAGACCGGTTGTTGTACGGCTCGGAATGTCCTGGCGTTGGTTCATCCATCAATGCCGACACCGGTGAAACCTATGACAGGACAGTGCCGGTTATTGAAAGTATCGACTGGCTTTCTGCAGAAGACAAATACAAGATCTTTGAAGGCAATGCGAAACGGGTATTCAATCTGGATATCTGAATGAAATGATTACGGTACCGCTACGCTGACCTGATACTGGAAAATAAAATGGCACAAATTACGCTTGGCATGTGGAGCACCCACGGTCCCATACTCAATACCACTCCCGAGGAGTGGATGCTGCGTGTCATCAACGACAAGCGCATTCGGCACTGGTTCAGGAACAAGGAATATTCCTTCGAGGAACTGGCTGAACTGCGAAAGCATGAAAATTTCATTGAACAGTTCACCCTTGAAGAGAGGACCCGTCGCCATGCCCTTTGCCAGGCGGGGGTTGCCGGACTTGCACGTCTATGGAAAGAGGCAAAACCGGATGTGGCAGTGATCATGGGCAATGACCAGCGGGAACTTATCCAGCCCAGTATGCAGCCGATGTTCACCGTATATCACGGTGCAGATTTCTGGCAGGCACCCATGGATGAAACGCGGGCTGCAAAACTGCCTATAGGGATCAAGGAAAGCGAATGGGCCTACAGGCCAGATAAACCTGTGGTATGGCCCGGCCTGCCGGATCTGGCGGAACTGGTTTTCAGTATGGCTGAGCAGGAAAATTTCGATTTTGCCGCCAGTAACGCCTGGCCTGATACAGGCGACCATCACCACGTAGGTACACCGCATGCCTTCAGCTGGGTGATCAGAAGGATCATGGAAGACGCGGCAATACCGATTCTTCCCATCATTACCAACACCTTTTTCCCACCCAACCAACCAACCGCACGGCGCTGTTTCGAAATGGGAAAATTCATCGGCAAGGTTATCAAGGCCTGGGACCGTGATGTGAGAGTAGCTGTTATCGGTTCAGGAGGCATGTCGCATTTCACGATTGACGAAAAGTTCGATGTCGCATTCCTGCAGGCACTTGAAGACAGGAACAGCGACTTTCTGTGCAGCATCCAGCAGACAACCCTTATGCAGGGAACCTCGGAAATGCGCAACTGGATAGCCGCAGCAGGTGCCTTGTTTGATACTTCACTGACAGGAAGCACACTGGATTATGTGCCCTGTTACAGAAGTGAAGCAGGTACTGGTACTGCACAGGGCTTTGTCTGCTGGCGCTGAACCAACCAGTTCGGTATGGCTGCTGGCCGTTTTTTTTACATGGACGCCATATCAGGCTGTGATAGTATCTGGCGATTCATAACCTTTTGATCAACTGAAGAGCTTACTGAATAACAATGAAAAACGCAGGACTGATCCTTGCCTTGGTGTCTTCATCAATGCTTGCCACTTTTTCGATGGCACAGGAAGGACACCCCTATGATGGAACATGGCGTGGGCAGCTGACACGCAACGACGACAGCATACCTGTAGTGGTCATCATGGATTACGATGGCGAGAATATTACCGGCATGATCAATCCGGGCCGCAATTCCTACCGTTTCGACAGTGCAGAACATGATGCACCCAACTGGCGTCTGAGTGTGGCCACACAAACCCGACAGGGTGAAGCGGTCAGCTTTACTGCAGTAATGAAAGAGCCGGGTGCACGAAATCGTTATATGGAAGGCACCTGGACCCAGGCAGGCGTGGATTACCAATTCCGGATAATCAGGGAATGAAGCAGCCTTGATCAGACTGAGTGTCAAGTACTGACAAGCCGGCCAAAGATCAGGCAGTCAAATGACAATAAATCCAATACACGAGGGGGAATACAATGAATCCTGAAATCATCAAGGAGCTCAAGGAAAACTGGGTTATTCTCATCATTGCCTTTGCCCTGGTTTTCTTTTCTTTCGGTGTTCCCAACTTTTCCCTGCCGTTCATCTACGTGCCTGCCATGGAAGAGTTCGGCTGGACCAATGCCCAGGTCAACCTGCTGTCTACTTCGAAATTCATAATAGGCGCCGCAGCAGCACTGGGTATGGGCATACTCATCGACAAGATGGGTGGCAAGCTTTCAGTACTCATTGGTGCGGTAAGCGGCGGCATAGCAATGGCCATGTTCTTTCTGGCCAATAATCTTGGCATCTACTACCTGGCCGGTGCGCTGCTTGGACTTTCTGCATCCTCCATCGTGGCAGCAATGAAAGTGGTTATTTCCCGACTGTTTGAAATCAACCAGGGACTCGCCATTGGTATTGTACTGGGCGGGACCAGCATGGGGCAGGTAGTCATGCCACTGATCTGGGAGCCGGCCCTCAACGCCGGTTACAACTGGCGAATGATACTCACAGTGCTGAGCCTGGGGTCTTTCCTCATTTCCACGCCACTGTGGCTGATTTTCATGGCGCGTCAGGGAGTGGCGCAGGATGTCATCAATGCCAAATCTGCAGCCCACACCGAAGGCCTGACCATGTGGGGGCATTTCAAACAGATCAGCAAGGAAAAGGGTTTCTGGCTGCTGATAGTTTCCATTTTCCTGGTTTCGGCCGTTGATCAGGCGATGATGCAGAATTACGTAAGCTTCCTGCGTCTGGACAAGGGCATGAACCTGAGATCATTTGCCTGGCTGGTAAGCATCATGGGTGTGCTTGCCGTGCTGGCAAAGATAGGCAGCGGCTGGTTCTATGACAAATATTCCATCCCCGGCATCCGACTGTTCTATTTCATGCTGGCACTGTCGGTATTCCTGGCGTTACCGGTCTCCGGAATCGCAACCCTGACCCTTTTCCTGACAGTTCGCAACATCGCCCATGGCGGCATGATTGTCGAAGCACCCATCATTACAAAACACTATCTGGGTAAACAGAATCTCGGCATGACCATCGGCCTGGTATCGGTTGCCATCAATATCGGTTTTGCAGTCGGGCCGCCGGTTCTGGGTTACCTTTATGATTTGCGCGGCAACTATACACTGGGTTTTATGGTTTACTCAGCTGTAGCTGCTCTTGCCGCCTGCATGCTGATTCCTCTGAAGCCACGTTACTGGACGCCACCGAGCAAACGTCGCAAGCAGGAAGCGGAAGCGGCACCCTCCGGGCTTCAGCCTGCCGGTGCCTGAACAGGTTCAGGAAAAAAGAAAGGGGCCTTTTGGCCCCTTTTGTTTTTGCGTGATCCTGCGGTTTTATTCAACCAGACTTTCATTTCCCATCATGTGGTACTGGTCGATATTGTTGTCCTGACAGAAATACTCGATGAATTCCTCGTTGGCATTCCAGGCTTTTACCCACGATGTGCTCCATGGTGCAGTGTAGGCGGCAGGATCATCAATGGTGATTTCATAATGCAACTCACCGATAACAGGGCGACTGATTCTTTCAACAAGATGCAGTGATTCGGTATGCGGATATCCTTCCCGATGGAGCCAGAATCTTTCGTTGAAGCCAATGGTATCTACCACCAGCGTGTCACCTTCCCAGTGTCCGATGGAGTGGCCAAAATAACTCGGGTTTACATATTCCGGATGTCCACGACCATCCATGTGGATTTCTCTCCAGGGACGGGTTGATCCACCCGACATGATGAACACCTTGTTCATCTGGGGTGCCTGGACTATCTGCAGGCCAAACGGAACGGCGAATTGCCTTGATGCACCCGGAGGAGCACAACGTACATGAGGATCATCCTTGGCCAGTGTTTCCTGACGGTAGTCATACAGGGCACGCGACCAGGGCTTGAAGGGAACTTCTTCCGGTGGAGGATAATAGGCACCCCCTACCATGGGACCGGAGCCCCGATCCCAGAAACCCAGACCATTTTCTGTAGGGCCCAGATTTACCGTGCCATCCGGCAGTCTGGGTGTTGGGCCATCGGGATCGTAGCTATCAGTGGACTGGGCATGCAATCCGCTGGCAGCAATTATTCCCAGCACCATTGCAATGGCGGGGGCAAGCCGTTTGCATTTATTCAAAGGCATGGACTTCTCTGGCATGTGCTTCCTCGTCTTTGTCCGGAATTTTGCCGACCTGACAGCTTCGGATCAGTTGGCAGGTTGCCGGGAGAAGAGTCTCTGCCCCGTACTTTCCACTACCACTGTGCTGGCGCTAAGAGATGGACTGCCATCGCGTGCAAGTGCACCTTCAACTTCAAGCAGTTCTCCGATGACCAGTGACTCACGGGTCCATCCCTGTCTAAGCATGGAAACCGGCGAGCCCAGTTCGCAGGCCCAGGTGGTGACTTCCCCGGTATTGGCATCTTCAACATCTATATAGAAATAGGCATGCGGGTTGAGCCATTCAACTTTCACAATCACGCCAGTCAATTCTTTTCTGGCGTCGTTGTCGTACTGGGCAACAAAGGAATGGTGGGCAAATAACGAACCGGCCTGTACGGTTAGTGCAAGGCACAACAGCATGGAGTGGAAAAAGTCAGGTTTTCTGGATCTTGTCATTGCTTGCTCTCTGCTGGAAATATGCTGTTATTTGCGGGCGATTTTGAATATTTCTGTGCATTGTTTTCGTGCAAGACTAGCATAGTTGCTATTATGCCCGGTACTTTCTTTTTTCTTTTCGTTGTTGGCTTCGAAATTTCTGGCTGAACAATGGTATATTTTCGCCCCGGGACTTTCCGCGTTTGCCAACAAGGCTGTGGCCAGAGGACAGGCAATGGGGAAAACCTGCTTCGGTGATTCAAGTAGTCAACTGTTCAAGGACAACCAATGAAGAAAATCGACATTTTCAATCATATCTGGCCAACACGCTTTTACGAAAAGCTGCGGGAAGTGACTGGAAAAATGACGGACATCACACGTCGCTCGGAAGCAGTACCGATGATGACAAATCTTGATGACCGTTTCCGTATCATGGATATGTTTGATGATTATTCCCAGATACTCTCATTGGCCTCCCCACCATTGGAGATAGTGGCCAATCCACAGCAGCAGGTCATGCTCTCACGCATTGGCAGTGAAGACATGGCAGAACTCTGCCAGAAATATCCGGATCGTTTTCCCGGCTATATCGCCTCAATTCCCATGGGCAATCCGCAGGCTGTACTTGAAGAAACAAAATTTGCTATGGAGCAGCTTGGAGCCAGCGGGGTTCAGGTTTTTTCGAACGTGAAGGGAATTCCACTTGATCATCCCGATTTTCATTGTGTTTTTGACTATATGGCCGGGATAGACAAACCGATCTGGATACATCCTGCACGTGGCGCCAATTTTCCGGATTATCTGACTGAAGATCGTTCCCAGTATGAAATCTGGTGGACCTTCGGCTGGCCTTATGACACATCAGCAGCAATGGCCCGACTGGTATTTTCGAAGATTTTCGACAAGCACCCGAATCTCAAGATCATCACCCACCATGGTGGCGGAATGATCCCTTTCTTCGAGGGTCGGGTTGGGCCGGGTTGGGATCAACTTGGTGCCAGAACTTCCAGCGTGGATTATTCAGTGTTGCTCAAGGAACTCAAAATGCGCCCGCTGGATTATTTCAAGCTTTTCTATGCAGATACTGCGGTGTTCGGATCAAAACCGGCAACACTCTGTAGTCTGGCCTTCTTCGGAGCTGATCATGTGGTGTTTGCTTCAGATGCACCCTTTGATCCTGAAAAAGGACCGATGTACATCAGGGAAACCATCAAGATTCTGGACAACCTGGAAATCAGTGAAGAAGACCGCGCAAAAATCTATCACGGAAACGCACAGAAGCTACTGGGTCTGCCTGCCTGATACCAGGCAGGTTCAGCACATATCGCGGTAGGTATTGGGAAGGTCCAGATCGACTGGTGTATCGTAGCCACGCAGGCTGAGTGAGTTGTTCGAGAAAGACAGGTCCTTTCCTTCCCGTACATCATGGTCGTAATTGTAGATCGGTGTTATTTGCTCATGCAGGGTTTGTTGATGATACAACTCTGCCCTGGCTGCCACCTTTTCGTGGGCCTTCTCCCAGCGTTTGATTGCCTCACCGCCATGCCTTTTTTCAAGCATGCCCATGGTCACATGAGGTGATAGCAGTGATGCAGTTGCATTGTTTCCGCCGAAGCCCTTGGCATTGAGCAGCACAGCATCGATGGCGCCGGGATCAACTTCCCTGTGTGCCAGCAGAAAGTCGAGATTTGCAGTGCTGATATCATCGGCCAGGGCATGGGTTGTGAGAATGCCCGGGATAATGCCGTGCCGCCATACACCCAGTGACATGATCAATTGATCAGCACCGGCTGAAGCTATGGAATGTCCCAGATAGGACTTCATGGCTGTAACCGGCCAGTTACTGATTCCGAAATGCCCGGCAATATCAGAAAAAATCGCCGATTCCGTTACCCTGTTCTGTGGTGTGCCAGTGCCGTGCGCCTGTACAAAGGTTCTGTTGCGCAGTGCTTGTTCTCCAATAACCGCGCGTGTGGCTGCTGTAGCCCTGGCCATTGTCAGATAGTTGCCAACACCCGGACTGGCAATGGACTTCTTGAAGCCGTCCGCATTGATGAATACCTCGTTCACCGATCCATGGACTTCAGCACCAAGTTCAAGTGCCAGTGCATCGTCGAAAAGCACGATGAACTGCGCAGACTCTGCCAGGGTAAAGCCGATGTTGTCACCGAATGGCCGACAGGCACGTCTGTGGTCAGGTTCTGTCCTGCCAAGTGGCGCATCAAGAGCGAGCAGGCCGGCATCGTCTGCCAGCGCACCCATGTTTGCAAAGGCTTCGATAATATCCGGTGTAATTGGTGCTTCACTGGAACCTACTATGGCAACCCGGAAACGGCCACTCTGTATGTCCTTGACTGCCTGATGCAGGTTGTAGTGGAACGATGCGCAGGCGCCAAGACTTGAGCCTGTATTGCCAACATTGCCAAGCATGTAGGCATTGATGAAATCTGCAGGCATCTCACCAAAACCAAGCGGCAGCTGTTTAGAGGTAATTTTCCTGCCCAGTAATCTTGCCTTGAGCAAGCCACCATAGCCGTCATAATCAAGCTGGTTCATGCTGCTGCCGGCATAGACACAAATCTGGTCAGGGGCAACCTTTGCACGCACCTGTTCCCAGTCAATACCCAGTGCATACAAGGCATCAGAGGCGCCATATATGGTCATTTGCAGAGCCCGGGGATGGCTGCGGCTGGGATACAGCGCATCGGGCGCAAAACCGGTGGGCAGTTGCCCGGCCGTATTTACCGGACAGGGAAAATAATCGCGGATCATGACATCCAGGCTTTCATTGCACTGGATGAGGCAGTGCCTGCCGTCATTTTCCAGTATTTGCCATGATGATGGCATGACAGCCGGCAGTTTCCTCACAGCCAGTCTGAATCGAAAAGCGTTCTCGCTGTTGGCTGCTTCCAGATTAAGCGGCGCGTGCATGAGCAGGGATGACGGATCGAAGAGGGTGTTTTCCAGTTTCCGGATAAGGGTGCCGTTGAGTATTGCGTCTCTGGAAGAAGCCAGAAAGACGTCCAGATCAACACGGGTATTGTCATTGTTGTACCAGTGTTTGCCATCCCAGTTGAGCTGGGCGGTCAGAATGGCAAGGCTGCGCAGTGTCAGGTTCTGCTCGAGCGGGCTCAGACTGTCGAATACCAGTCGTTTGTAGCCGTAATGGAAGGCACTGCGTCCGGCCGGGCTGACGCCGCCGAAACTGACGATTACGGGTAAACTGGACATCTCGGTTGTGTGAACCTGATTGTAGCGAGTGTGTGAATCTTAGAAGCGAATGTCCGGAAATAATAAAACAAAATGGCCAAAAACCATATTAGTATGGCCATAAATGGATATCCTGGGCGTCTGCAAGCCAAATCAGGACAGACCCATGTCAATAGTGCATATTGTTTCATCTGCGGGGAAAATGACTTATGTCACCCTGCGCGATCAGCATAGCCTCAATGGATACTGCAATAATGAACCCTGACCAGACTCTTCCTGCAGGCTTGTCCAATGTCCACAAGTCATTGGGCATTGATGCCGGCTATGCAGGGCGCTGCGGCATGCCCTATGTCCCGGAATGTTCCAGATTGCTGTCAGCCGGACCGGATGCCTTTGGCAGGGATGCATTGGTAGATGGTAAAGCCCTCGCAGCCTGGCAGCGTATGCAGCAGGCAGCAGAAAGGGATGGTGTGGTACTGCAACTGGTATCAGCATTCAGGAGTGTGGAGTACCAGAAAAAACTGATTGCAAGGAAGCTGGCATCAGGCCAGCAAATTGACGCAATCCTTTGCGTCAATGCAGCACCGGGTTTCAGCGAACATCACAGTGGATGTGCTCTTGATCTGGGGAGTCCCGATTATCCATGCCTTGAAGAAAGTTTTGAAAACAGCCCGGCTTTCGCCTGGCTCAAAGCCAATGCCGCAGATTACGGTTTCTCCATGTCATTTCCCCGGGGCAACCCATATGGTGTGCAGTATGAACCCTGGCACTGGTGTTACAGGAAAAAGAAAACTGGTTGAGCTGATTGTTGAAGCGAAAGAGAGAGCAAGTGAAGGAGGGAAAAAGAAGGAACAGGATGCTGATGTGAGGATGCTGATGTAATGTCGGTTCCAGCTAAAATCAATGTCTAGATGAGATTGACTTATCCGTCCATTCAACCACCTTGAAATAATCCTGACAAGCATTAAATATCCAACTGGGAATATTTTTGCTTTCCTGTAAATGCATGTGAAATTTACGTTGACAGCAATATGTCCGGGAGTAGTATCGGTAGCAAGGGATAGAGATGGACAGGGAACAGTTACGTCAACTGAGCAATCGCGTACAGGAGGCGCATTCCATGATTAGTGATACTCAAGTTGTTTTCAGAGGTATAGATCACTCAGCAGCGGTAGAGCATGTAGTACAAAAAAGAGCCAAAAAGCTGGAAAGATACAGCGACCAGATCCAGAGTCTCAGAGTTACTCTCGAAGTACCCCACAACAACCATCACAAGGGCAAGGTCTACCATGTAGGCGTAGAGGCCCTGATTCCCAACCACGACATAGTGGTTACTCACGAGCAACACGACAAGCATTCACACGAAGACATCTACGTTGCCATCCGTGACGCCTTCAATGCTCTGGAGCGTCGTCTCAAATCAGTTTACGACAAGCAGCGTCGACATGGCCGCAATTCCAAAAGAATTGGTCAGGAGCTGGCAGAAGTCACCATGAGTGAATCGGCTGCCTGAGCTGTCAATCAAAAGAGACGTCCAATAATCACAATGCGGCTGTTGCCTCACGGCAACAGCCCGGATGAGGTCAGTTGTCGGCAGGTTGATGACTGTCAGGTTTATCTGTACTGAACAGTTTTTTCCTGACCAGATTGCGGTATGCCCTGGGGGTAAGGCTTATGCTTTTCCTGAATAGGGCAGCAAAATGACTGCAGTCTGAAAAGCCGCAGCTGTATGCAATTTCCGCTATCCCGAGATTGGTTGTCCGGAGTAATTCCTTGGCGTTGTCTATGCGTACCTGTTGCAGGTACTGCATGGGGCTTTTGCCGGTTGCCTGGTTGAACCTGCGATTGAGCGAGCGGATACTTATAGTGAATCTGCTGCTGATATTCTCAAGTGTAATGGGGGCATGGTACTGGCTGTGAATCCAGTCCTGTATCTCGATGATGCTTTCGTCATCATGATAATGCTGGGGCAGGTTTCTCAGGAAGGTCGAGGTGTAGGATCGCTTGACCTCGTGCGTGAAATGCCGTGAAACCTGATTGGCTATTGCCTCGTTCCATGACTCCTCGATGAAATGCAGCATGACATCGCGCACTGAGTTCACGCTGCCAGCGCAATACAGGTTGCCGGCACGGGTAATGAATCGTTCACGTTGCAATATGACATCGGGGTACTGGTCTGCAAACTGGTTGAAATAATACCAGTGTGTGGTGGCAACCTTCTGGCGAAGAAGTCCGGCTTCGGCAAGGAAATAGCTGCCGGTACCCACTGCGCAAATCGGCACACCAAGCTCATTCTGCTCTTGCAGCCACCCAAGTAATTGCTGTTGCTGTTTGACTACTCCCATCGGGTTGCCCCAAAGCGCAGGCAATATAATGAGGTCGGTTTTGCTGATATCACCAAGAGAACTGTCGCAACGCAGATGCAATCCGGCAGTTAGTGGAATATCACCACCGTCAGTACTTACCAACTGCATGGTCAACTTTGCTGAGGCATTGCCGGCAATCCGGTTCATCAGATCTGCTGCGTTCAACATTTCCATGGGTATGGTAATGCTGGTGCCAAGTGCTTTTCTGAATCCGACTATGGTGACGTGCTGCAACATGTTTCAGGGATTTCCGGTTTCAGCAGGGGCCATCATAACTGACCGCAGCAATGACATATTCCTGCATCCCGCCGGGTGTCTGTACCTGCACCTCCGCATCAGTAGCCTTGCCCAGCAGTGCCCGCGCGAGAATTGAGTCTATACTGATGTGGTGCCTTGCAGGATCAAGTTCATCAGGCCCCACTATCCTGTAACAGTGCTTCTGGCCGGTATTATCCTCAAGGGCAACCCAGGCACCGAAGTAGACCTTGCTGGTATCAGAGGGTCGTTCCCTGACCACTTTCAGTATTTCCAGTCGCTTGCGCAAATGGCGAACGCGGCTATCTATTTCCCGCAGGCGTTTCTTGCCATAGATGTATTCGGCATTTTCAGAGCGGTCTCCCATGGCTGCTGCTTCTGATACCTGTCGGGTAACCAGTGGCCTTTCTTCACGCCAGAGATAATCCAGCTCCTGGCGCATCCTGCTTTCACCTTCAGGTGTAATGTAGGGCGCCATGGGAGCGGCGGGTGGGCGATAGCGAGACATCAGATTCCATTGTTGGCAGAAAGGGGAATACTATCGTATTTCCAATGTAATCATTATTGTTCGTACCATTGTTGGTGGCTGTAATGCATTCGGAAACAAGATCGTTAAGCTTCCTGGCATTATTGATTCTTCGACACGGCGTAAACCCGTTCCTGGGGGCTCGGCTGCGATCCGCAAGCGGACCCAGTAACCTGCCAGGGCAGGCGTCGATCCACAATGCTGCAAGCTACGCTTGCAGTACGCATTGCTCCACCCCTGCCGCAGACGGTCTCAGGCCCAATAAAGCACAGGAAACTGTGCCTGTCCTTTTCAAGTTGATAACTGTTCATTGAGATGTCGATTTTTCAAACTGCAGTTCCAGTTGTGTGAACAGGGATTTGCTGCGTAAACGGATACCCAGCCCCAGCAGGCGTACAGGTTTGTTGCCGCGCGCATAACCCGTTCTGCACAGCTCGCTGTAGCCGGCTATATCAAGTCCTGTTGCCGTATGTTCAACGGTGGTGGACACAAAGTCGTTGAACTTGATCTTGATGAACTGTTTGCCACTGCCGGCATCGACACCTGAGCGGGCTATACGGCTGCCTAGTTGTTCAAGGAGCGCAGGGAGGGCATTGAGGCATTGTTCCACAGTTTGCAGGTCTTCAGCATAGGTTTGCTCTACACTGATGGATTTGCGTTCGCTGGTAACCTGCACCTGGCGATCATCGTTACCCCTGCAAAGCTGGTGCAGACGTTCACCAAAACTGCCGAAATGCTCCAGCAATTCGGTAATGGAATACTGCTGCAGGTCAGCGCAGGTTTCTATCCCCATCAACTGCATCCGACGTGCTGTAACCTTGCCAACACCATGGATGAGTTTTACCGGAAGCGGGAGAACAAAGTCTGCAATCTGCTGTGGTGTGATAACAAACTGGCCATTTGGCTTGTTCCAGTCGCTGGCAATCTTGGCGAGGAATTTGTTGGGTGCAATACCGGCAGACAGTGTGATGCCTACTTCCTGATGGGCACGTTTGCGAATCTCTTGCGCCATCAAGGTGGCGCTCCCTTTGCAGACAGTGCTTTGTGTAACATCAAGGTAGGCTTCATCCAGCGACATGGGTTCTATCAGCTCTGTGTAGTCTTGATAAATCGCGAAAATCTGTTTGGCAGCCACCCGGTACTTTTCCATGTTGCCGGGGATGATGATCAGATCGCGACACAGTCGTTTGGCGGTGGCAGAAGCCATGGCAGAATGCACGCCATATTTGCGTGCTTCATAATTGCAGGTGGCGATGACACCGCGGCGGTTTTCATCTCCACCCACGGCAACAGGAAGTCCTGCAAGTGCCGGATCGTCGCGTATCTCGATTGCTGCAAAAAAGCAGTCGCAGTCGCAGTGGATGATTTTTGCTGTCATGTGAAAAGAGTACCGTTGTGGCAGGTTTCAGGCCATAGCAATCAATGTGAATATCTGATGATTGGCCATGCACTGGAGTGGTCCTGTAGATCATATCTATATGTTTATAAATGAAATATTGCCTGGCACCATTTGTAAATTTGTCTCCAGTCCTGATACCAGCTCACCCTTGTGACCATTGAGCAGCCGGCAGGATTTCCCAACCCGAAGGATCCACAGGATCCGGGTGAACTGCTTCAATAATGAGAAGCAGTTCACGCTTTGTTCCCTCATGACGTCAGCTGGGCCAGTTATTGAAAATAAACAGGAATATTTCCCGTGTCTCATTGAGGCAGTGGCTACATATACTGCTAACCCTATATTCAAAAATCAAAAAGGGGGTGTCTGCGCAGCGTTTTGCTGTAACGACTCAGCATGATCTCCAAACTCGAAGTAATAAAACCTGCAGATGGCAGCAGGGTAGTCATGGATGCCCTGCAGACTGTTGTCTTCGGACAGCCCCCGGAAGTGCTGAAAGGTCTGTTACTGCAGAAAATACAGTCTTTCGATACGCTGGTACTGGTCGATTCCAGGGAAAAGGATGGTTCACTGCTCAACAATCTGGAATTTCCCCTGTACTACTTCCTGTTCATGGGGGGAGGCTTCAAGTCGGGGCAGAAAATCAATCTGGTGGGCCACAGTGATGACATCCAGCGTGTCATTCGTCTGCTTCATCTGACATTGCTCGGACCGGATCGTGCAGAGCTTGATGCCTGGGCTACCGATCCCGTATTGCGGGATGAATGGCTGGGTGCTGCACGATTCCTGGCTCTCAAGGATGCAGAAGGTGCGCCGAGGCAGGTAGAAAGCTTTTTCAATATCATTCCATTCGCTGACAATGTAGCTACAGTCGGGCATTTGCAAATCCTGCGGACTGGCCATGACTGCTACCAGGTTGAGGGCAAGGGCAGCAGTGTTGTTGTCAACCTGCAGGAAGATGAGGAAATACATCCTCCCTATGCCGTACAATCGGACTTTGTGCCAAGAGAGCTGGTCAAGCTGGGTCTCGAAATACTTGGTAGTGCATCCGGTTTTACTGCCAACGAGCCCTGTACCGGTCTGGCGCTGTGTTACAACGGCGACTACATACTGATCGACTCCATTCCCTACCTTGACAAGCATCTGTTTGCCAGGGGAATTTCAAAAATCCAGATATCCGGCGTATTCCTGACCCACTTGCATGATGATCATTGTGCAATGTTTCCGCTGATCCTGATGCCACGCGTGATTGACGTGATAACCACCAGGCAGATCTACAATATGGCCATGGAAAAGCTGAGCTGTCACCTGAGCTGGGAACAGGAAGTGGTAGAAAGCTATTTCAGACTGGTTGAGGTTTCTCCCGGGGTAATGCTCAATTATTACGGACTGGAAATAGAAGCACATGTCACAGTGCACAGTATTCCAACCATAGGTGCAACTTTTTCCACAACATACAAAGGCAACAGGCGATCAATCTGTGTGATAGGTGACAACAATGGTATGGACACCATCGGTGAAATGGCCGAGAAGGGTATAGTCAGCAAGTCAACCCACGAAAACCTCCGGAAAATATTTACACGCCGCTATAATCTGCTGGTGGTAGATGGTGGTGCAGGTGCAATTCATGGCGACCCCGCAGATGCTTTGCATTCAGAATCAGAACGTGTGGTTTTTGTGCATGTTGAACATCTGTCCAATCGTTTCAATACCACTTTTTCGCTGGCCAGTTCAGGCAAGCGGTATACAGTCATTGAAAGCGACAATAGTATCTATAACGCACTGATGAACCAGTATCTGTCTGTGTGGCTGGGTGAACCACTGTCGAACCGCTGGTCGAGAAGCATATTTGCGGAAGAGGAAATCAGGCGTTACAACGCAGGCGATGTAATCATGGTGCAGGAGTCGAAAAGCAGGGGTTATGTATTCCTCATTCTGACCGGCTACTGTGAAGTTGTTACTTTCGATGGGCAGAATCTCAATACCGTTGCGCAGTTGCAGGCAGGTGAAATCATCGGGGAAATGGCTGTGGTTACTGGAACCAGAAGGCGTAATGCCAGTGTAGTTGCCAGTTCTCCGGTAACAGTATGTGTTTTTCCGGAAGACACATTCAATGCCTTCATTACCAATGAGGGATATCGGGAAAAATTGCTCAAGCGCTGGGATCTTCGTTTGCATTTGCGAAAAATGCCACAGTTCAGACCGCTTGTTTCCACTGTGCTCGAGAAACTCGCTCACCAGTTCGAGGTGATCCCCGTAACGAAAGGCAGCAGCATGGCCACAAGTCTTTCCCACTGGATGGTGCTGTGCGAAGGCTCCGGCAGCGTGGGTGAGAGCGCTTTATTGCCGGGTGATGAGCTGGGATACCGGCCCTTTCTGGATGCAGTTGAAGGGGTTTTCGTGGCAAGCAGTGATGTAATTCTGTTGTCCCTGACTACAGAGCAGGTTGAACAATTCCTTGTCACAATCCCGCAATTCAATTACCTGTTGCGCAAATACCGTCTTGCAAGTGGTCATGCCTGCAATTGGCTGCTGGGTTTGCCCTGCCAGGAACAATAAAAAAGGGAGCGCAAGGCTCCCTTTTCGTGACTGGTAGTTTCAACAGATCGGTCGAAAACCCCTTTCAGGTATAACTTTCAGTCGGGTGTCATCATCAGGCAAGAAGGTTAGTCCATGCCTTTTCAATTACACCGTTATCAATTGAAACCCTACACATATCACTAGACACGGGATCACCTCCTTTCTCTCTCAGTTGAACATGCCGTGAGCTTACTTTTCACTGGTTGCTCTGTCAAAGCCTTTGTACACGCCCGTGTATTCATCCACTGTTCAGGACTTTGCCATGAACATGTAAATGTGAAAAAGGAGGACACATGCATATTTCATCAGTTACAAGAACAGGCATTGATTGGCTATTGGCGGGATTGCTGTTTGCGCCACTGACTGTGATTGCCGATGCAGCAAAACTTGAAAATGGCAGATTGAGCATGCCTCTGGTTGATGACAATGGCCAGACTGTTGCGATGGAACTGCAGTTGCAGCCCGGCACTTTTCCTCCCCGGTTCAATCTGCTGGATAGTCGATTGTTGCGGGAAAGACTGACGCTTGATAGCCCCTGGTTCGATGGAGATATTCTGGTGATTCCGGAAGTACTGATCGACGGTACGGCTTATTGGGCAGAACTTGAAGACAAAGGACGAGGGCGCTTTGATGTGCTGCGATATGGGATAAACGCCTCATGGTTTTCAGGTAATACGGTTGGGACCTATGAGCATGCTGGCTGGCAGAGAGTCATTGGCGAGGCCGGTGATGTTGGTGTGGGTGCAGATGGTTCCGTATGGGTGGTTGGCGCAGAGGACAGGCATGGCTTCCGATCGGTATTCCGTCGTGGTCAGTGCGGTTGGCAGGATTTCGGTGGGGATGGAGCCAGACTGGATGTTGGTCCGGATGGGGCACCCTGGGTAATCACTAACGAAGAAGAAGTCTGGACCCTGCAGCATGGAAGGTGGGAAAGAGTCCATGGCAGGGCTACAGATATCGGTGTTGGTGCAGATGGTTCCGTTTGGGTAACCGGGGTGAATACCCGGCGCGGCGGGCACAATATCTATGGGCTGGATGAATATGGCTGGTTCAGGATAGACGGAGCCGGTGTGCGTATAGATGTTGATCCACAGGGCTACCCCTGGATCATCAATGACGATGACGAAATCTTCAGGTTTACAGCTACAGGCTGGGAGAAACTTCCCGGCAAGGGCAAGGATATCGGCATAGGAGCAGATGGTTCAGTGTGGGTAATCGGCGCAGATGAACGGACAGGTGGCTATGGGCTGTACCAGTACAATGGCCTCGACTGGGACAGGGTGCGTGGGAGCGCAAGACAGGTATCTGTTGGCTGGGGGCAGCCCTGGGTGGTCAATCGCGATGGCGAGATTGATCGCGGATTGTCCTGGTAGCACCTGACAGACATCTCCCTGAATGTCGCTTGCTGCATATCAGCATGCAGGTCAGTTCAAGTGGGACGGCAACGATGTATGGTATCCGGAACCATTGGGGTGGACTGACCCTCCAGGGATATTTATCCTTGATGTCCTGACAACATCCGGAAGATTCAATTTATTCCCTGATCATGAAGATTGCGGTTATAGGTGCAGGTCCAGTCGGTTTGTATGCAGCGGGGCTACTGAAAAATCTGTATCCGGGTGGCCGGGTGCATGTCTATGAGAAAAGAAGCGAAAACCAGTTGTCCGGTTTTGGCTACACACTGCACGACCAAAGCCTTTATCTGCTGCGTGTACTGCATCCTGATGTAGAAAACGCCATCCTGAAAAGCGGCACTTTCCCATTTACACGGCGAACACTCATTTGCAGGGGGAATTTGCTTGAGTTGGACCCTGAAGTAAGCCGGACCATGCCTATCATCGGCATTGAATACGACAACTTGCTGCAAGTGCTGAAACAGCATGTCAGACAGGCAGGGGTACAACTGCACCATGAATCAGCCATTGCCAATCCCGATGAGCTGGCGCAGGAACATGATCTGGTTGTTGTTGCCAATGGTGCCAACAGCAGTTTTCTGGAACGATTCCGTCCCGAAAAAGTGGATACCGGGTTGATGTATGCATGGGGAAAGCTGGACGCGGGCTTTGATGAAATGGCGATGAGCCTGGATACTGCCGGTGATATTCCATTCGTCTGCCACAAGTATCCGATTTCGCAATCAGCTACCGCCATGATAGTTGAAGTGCTTGAAGCGCATGCAGGGCAGATGACACAGGTGCTTGCTCAGTCGCCTGAGATGAACCGCTACTTCATGAAAGGTGCCGAGTTCAGGAAAATCCCGCTTTGTCTGTGCGATAAAAAAGCAGAGGGAAATATTGTCTGTATTGGTGATGCCGCACTCGCGCAGTATTTTGCGGCAGGCGCCGGCCTGTATTTCGGTTTGATGCAAACAGGCCTGCTTTTCCATCAGCTCGACCGGATGCCCGGCACCATTGCGGAAAAACTGCAGGCCTACAACGACAAGGCTCGGGAATTCATGCAATACCAGTGGCAGCCGAACCTGTCACTGATCAGGAGGAAACAGTCACTGCTGAAAGGACACCAGGACATGACGGATGAGGCCATACTCAACGCGATGGTGGCAGATGAATAAGCCGTCTACATGAGTCAGGATGCTTACCAGATTTTCACCCGCTCTTCGGGTGGCAGATACAGGGCATCGCCCGGCTGTACATCAAAGGCGGTATAGAATTCCGGCAGATTCCTCACTGGACCGTTGGCCCGGAACATCGAGGGCGAATGGGGATCGGTGGCCACCTGCTGACGCAGGGCTTCATCCCGGAAGAGATTCTGCCAAACCTGCGCGAAACCGATAAATACGCGCTGGTCGCCGGTAAAACCGTCCATCACAGGTGCTTCGCGACCTGCCAGTGACATGTGGTAGGCCTTGAGTCCGATACTGATACCCCCCAGGTCACCGATATTCTCACCCAGGGTGAATTCACCATTCACGTTCAGATCATCAAATACACTGAACCCGTTGTACTGCTCCACAAGTTGTGAGGTCCGGGCCTCGAACTCTGCATGATCCTCATCTGTCCACCAGTTCCTGAGCACACCATCCCCATCGAAAGTACTGCCACTGTCGTCGAAACCATGGCCGATCTCATGACCTATAACAGCCCCGATGGCGCCATAGTTCACGGCATCATCGGCCTGCATGTTGAAAAACGGGGGTTGCAGGATGGCCGCAGGAAACACGATTTCGTTGAGCGGCGGGTTGTAGTAGGCATTGACGGTTTGCGGCGTCATGCCCCATTCCGAGCGGTCGACGGGTTGGCCTATCCTGTCCAGCTTTTCCTGGTACTCGAACAGCGACGCCCGCTGCAGATTGCCGAAGAGGTCTTGTGGGTCGATTTGCAGTGAACTGTAATCCTTCCACTTGTCCGGATAACCGATCTTGGGGGTGAATTTGGACAGTTTGTCCAGCGCCTGTACCCGGGTTTCGCTGCTCATCCAGTCAAGCTCCTGGATGCTGGCTTCATAGGCAGCGAGCAGGTTCTGTACCAGCACTTCCATTCTGGCTTTCGCTTCGGGTGGAAAATGCTTTTCAACGTAGACCTTGCCAACAGCCTCTCCCAACAAACCGTTAACCAGCGATACTGCACGTCGCTCAGTGGGACGCTGCTCTTCCTGGCCACTCAGGGTGCGATTGTAAAATTCGAAATTGGCGTCATCCAGATCCGTATTCAATTGTCCGGCCGTGGCATTGATCAAACCCCATTGCAGGAATACTTTCCAGGTTGCCATGTCGGTGTCACTGATGATGCCGTCCAGGGCCTTCATGTAATCGAGCTGGGTGACAACCATGGTGTCGAGCCCGGTGAGCCCGGCCTCTTCAAGAAAACTGTCCCAGTCGAAGCCGGGCATGAGCGTGGAAAGCTCTGCTACTGGCATCGGGTTGTAAAGGAGGACCATGTCGCGGGTATCCTCTTTCAGCATGTGCTGTTCGGCCAGCCGGGTCTCAATGGCCATGATGGTATCGGCATTTTCAGCACCATTACCAACACCGGCCAGGTCGAACATGCGGGCTATGTGCGCCACATATTTTTCGCGGATCTCCCGTGTAGCCGCGTCGTCCTTGAAGTAATACTCCCGATCAGGCAGGCCAAGTCCTCCCTGCCAGGAATAGATCATGTAGGAACCGGGATCACTGAAATCCACTTCCTGGTCGACATTGAATGGCGTGCCATACCCGAATTTGTTGGCATACGCGAAATACCCGGCCAGTTGGGCGGGGGTTTCGATGAGTGCAATCCGGTTGAGTTCCTGCTGCAGTGGTGCGAGGCCCTTTTCATTGCGGCCGGCAAGATCAATATAGGAATTGTAGAGATCACCCACCTGTTGTTCTTCACTGCCTTGTGGAAAATCCCCTTCAGCGGACTCCAGAATGATATCCAGCACATCCTGCTCGGCATTGTCCCGCAGGATGTTGAATGCCCCCCAGCCGACCTTGTCTGCCGGAATGCTGTTGTTTTTCAGCCAGGTGCCGTTTACATACTGGTAAAAGTCATCGCCCGGTTTGACAGAAGTATCCATGTTGGCCAGTTCAATGCCGGACACCAGCATCTGCATTTGTCCGTCCATCGCACTGCCGGAAGCCGCCGCTGGTGAGTCGACGACAGCATCGTTGCCCGGTTGCTGTGAGGCCTCTGGTGAACAGGCTGTCAAGAGGGCGAGGCATAGCGAGGATACAAGTGCAAATTCTGTGCGGTGCTTCATGGGAGTTACCTGATTGAAAACGGAGAAGCCGGGGACATGATCCGACGAGAATAATCAGAGAGTCAGGAAATGTCCATTTTCCTGCCGGTAAGGTAGTGTCCCGGTTTGATTAATGATCATCAAATTTTGATTCGACTGCGGTCCGCAAGCGGACCCAGTCACCTGCCAAGGCAGGTGTCGTTCCACAATGCAGCAAGCTACGCTTGCTATACGCATTGCTCCACCCATGCCGCAGACGGTCGCTCATCCTGTTACTGCAATCCAGCCTCAGCAAGAATCTCGCATCATTCAACCGGTTGCAGGCGGATTACCATGCCGGGGCTGGCACCAAAAACCGGGATGTCAGTGCCGCGCCCTGTAGGGTTCTGCAGGAGCAGATAGAACAGTCCATCCGGCCCCATGATGATCTGACGGGTACGGCCATACTGTTCGAAAATGGTTTCCTGACCGGTTATGTTCCGACCGTCTGTTTCAAGGCGCAACAATTTCTGCCCCACCAGTCCTGTGACGAAAAGACTGTTGTCCTTCCAACCCGGATATTTGTCGCCGGTATAGAAACTGATGCCGCTGGGTCCTATCGACGGTGTGTAATACGCAACAGGGTCTTCCATAGCGGGATCATGTTGACGGGTGATACCTGGTTGGCTGCCCATGCTCACAACACCCCAGCCGTAATTCTTTCCTTTCTCGATGATGTTGATTTCATCGCCCCCCGTCGGGCCGTGTTCGCTTTCCCACAGCAGTCCGCTTACAGGATCGAAGGACAGTCCTTCAGGGTTGCGATTGCCCCAGGACCAGATTGAAGGCCAGGCTCCCGGTTGATCAACAAAAGGGTTGTCCTGTGGAATTGAACCATCATCATTGATCCGGTGAATCTTGCCCATCGGATTGCCCAGATCCTGGGCATTGGCCATGTTGCCGCGATCACCGAGCGTCCAGAACAGGTGGCCGGCATCGTCAAAAAGGAAGCGCGATCCGTAATGAATGATGGAAGGGCTGTACATGGACTCGGGGATTTTGACGATGTCCTGCTGATCCACCCATTCGCCTGCCGCGTTGATTCGACCACGCACGATTGCGGTATTGGATGGCGGCAGACTGGTTCCCGGCGCTGATCTGCCGGTAGTGGGTGGTGGAATTTCACCGTTGAAACCCGGAGAAAGTTCTGAAAACGACAGATAGATCCAGCCGTTCTGTTCATGATCGGGATGCACCACGATATCGAAGTAACCACCGTCCTGGCGCACCCAGGGCTCGGGGGTATTCTTTACCGGTTCGGGTTGCAAGCGGCCCTCGGAATCGATGATGCGGATGCGTCCCGGACGTTCGGTCACCAGCAAACGGCCATCAGGCAGAAAGCTTGCCCCCCAGGGGGTATCCAGACCAGTGGTGAAAACTTCTATTCTTGCCTTCTGC
>JAURLQ010000042.1 GCA_030831125.1 Gammaproteobacteria bacterium | reverse complement strand
GCAAGAACTGCTTCTGTAAAAAGCCCGGAGTGCGGGGTATAGACAATGAAAACAAAATCCCGCGTTGCATAGCGTTCATTGATCTGCCGCGAGTATTCAAGATCCGGATCCCCCTCCACAACCAGTGAATCGGCAGAAGCATCCAGGCGGAAATCCTTCAGGAAATAAGCGAAGAAAAGTGCCACAATCGCAACCAGGGAAAGGACAAGGCGGGGGCTACCCAGCACAATACTGCTGTATTTACGGATCAACATCGGATGGGGATATGAGGCAAAGGGTCCGGATTATAGCACTTCAGCACACTGATTTTAGCGGCTGAACGGTTCCTTAATGGATTCACATTTTTCCCACTTCCAGGTAATACGGAAATCCATGGTTTGGCATTAGAATAGGCCATGGAAACATTAGATCCCAGAACACAGTTATCCCAGGCCAGCGAAGATGGCGGTGCCACAGCACTGCAGATCCTGCGTCCCCTCGTTCATTTCATGATCGAGAACCATCTGACTTACCCTCTTGTTATCACCATACTGAAGGCACTGTTTGTTGAAGTGGCTGAGAAGAACTTTTCCCTGCCGCAGAAGAAACAGACTGACAGCCGCATCAACATGCTTACCGGTGTCCACCGCAAGGACGTAAAAAGGCTTCGCCAGAAAGGTGAACTGCTCAATATCCTCGACAAGAGCTTTCTCGGCATCCAGTTGATCAGTCATTGGCTCAATGATAGCCGTTTTTCTGATGCAGATGGCAAGCCCAGATCCCTGCACCTGCGTTCAGTGGAAGGTGCTGGCGATGCCAGCTTTGCCGATTTGGTGGAAGACGTGGTCAGGCAGGACATCAGGCCCCGGGTAGTACTGGATGAACTCCAGCGCCTCAATCTGATCAGTGTTGATGAAAACAGGATGGTGACGCTGAATGTAGCGAACATTTCCAGGGACAATACCCTGCAGGAAAAACTTTCCAGGCTGGGCAACAACCTGCAGGACCATATCAATGCGGCCCTGCACAACATCAAGAACCCCAAGCCGGTATTCATTGACAGCAACTTTTTTATCAACAACCTGTCTCAATCCGCCTTACAGGAATTGACAGGCCTTTGTGCCCACCTGACTACTGAAGCGCTTGAGCAAGTTCAGACCCGGGCCAGGGAATTGCAGGAAAATGCAAGCCTCGCTGATGCAGCACAGCTTCTGGATTCGAACCGTTTCAGAATGAACTTCGGTTTCTACAATTTTGCTGACAGCACCCTGGCACCCCCTCCTCCCCCTGTATCCCAATCCATGATGAAACAGGCCGCCAACGACCCTCAGATTGAATCGCAGGCCTGATCCGCGATCAGACCTGCGTTAAGGCTGACAATAGCTGACAGCAGCCGGATCAGAGCGCTCCCTGTGTGTACCCGTCAAAAGCACGGGCTTTGCTGGATGCAGCGCCTCCAGCCAGGTCCATTTCCCTTTGATATTGCTGTAATTCCCTATTAATATCCGCCAGTCACGACCAGAACCATGAATCCTCCCTCAAATGGGCAGGTTCGTTCAGTATTGGCCTCAGGTTTTACGGACATACCTTCAAGGCAATGAAGGCCCGCAATCATGAGAGAAGTAAAATGTCAGGAATGAAAAGGAAATTCACAACCTTCTTAGCTATTTCCCTCCTGTTTGCGTATCTGCTTGTGCCACAGATCCTGCAGGCAGCAGCTGCCCCCGACCCTGCGCTGGAAAATCTCAATCTGCTGGTATCGCAGAACCGCTTTGCTGATGCCTATGAAGCATCCCTGCTGCTCCTTGATGAATACGAAGGCGATCCGGAGTTTGATTTCCTGTATGGTATTGCTGCACTGGAAACCGGCAGGCCCAGTGAGGCCGTGTTTGCCTTCGAACGAATCGCAGTACTTTTCCCCGAGCAGCAAAGGGTCAAGCTTGAGCTTGCCCGTGCCTTTTATCAGGCAAACAATCTCGCAGCGGCCAGACAACTGTTCAATGAAGTGCTCGCCTCCAATCCCGGTGAAAATGTGCAATCGAATATCCGCGCATTTCTGGAAGCCATTGATGAAAGGGAAAGCCAGCTCGACGGCAGCTTCAGCTGGTACGTCAATACCAATGTCGGTAACGATTCCAATATAAACAGTGCAACTGAACTTGGCGTAATCAGCACGCCGATCGGAGATGTAGAGCTAAGTGCCAATGGCCAGAGCATAGATGACAATTTCATGGATATCGGTGGTGGTGGTGCCTATATCAAACCACTCTCGAAGACCAGTTCAATCAATGTGTATGGCACCTACAGCAGACAAAACAATTTCGGTAACGACGAATTCGATATAGACGTTCTGGCAACTGACATCAACTACTCTCACATTCTCAACAGCATGCGCCTCTCCTACGGCGGCAGAGCCCAGAAGGTTGACCTCAACGGCGACAGCTTCCAGAACAGTGCCAGCCGTTTGGCTTCCATGCAGCGGAGCCCCGGTAATGGCTGGACCCAGGCCCTTACTGGTGCCTACACAGCCGTCCGCTATTCAACCAGCGCCAATGCCAACGCAGATCTGCGGGATGTAAACCAGTTGCTGCTTTCCGGTGTGCTCGGCAAAAGCATCGGAAATTTCTTTCACTCTGTCAGTGTTTACTTCGGGGATGAGCAATCGCAGAAAACACTTGGTGACAACAATGCACAACAGTTTTACGGCATAGCTTTTTCAGAACAGTTCCAGCTGGTCCCGGGACACATGCCCTACTTCCGTATTTCACTGCACAAGAGTGACTACAAGGGCGAAGCGCCTATCTTCAATATCAAACGTGAAGATGAGACATTTTCGACTTCACTTGGCTGGATCTGGAACGCAAGCCCCAACATCAACGTTACAACCGACATCACCTATACAGAGAACGACAGTAATATCGATCTGTTCGCCTATGACCGGGTCAAATACCAGACCGGCCTGCGTTATCAGTTCTGATAAACACACTTTCCCTGCCTTGATGCTGTTTGCACAGGCACTCCGCTGCTCTGCTTCCTAGAGAAGAGCGCTTTCTGTAGAATGCGCCACTTTTCCAGGATCACGGCCAGAGGCCACTGGGCATCATGAAACCAATCAAACAATCCGAAAAGCTGCGCCATGTCTGTTATGAAATTCGTGGACCAGCCTTGCAGCAGGCAAAAAGACTTGAGGAAGAAGGCTTCAAGATCATCAAGCTCAACATCGGCAATCCCGGTGCCTTCGGCTTTGATGCTCCCGAGGAAATTCTCCGGGACGTAATCCTGAATCTGCCGGAATCACAGGCATATTCTGATTCCAAAGGCTTGTTCAATGCCCGCAAAGCGGTCATGCACGAAACCCAAAGACTGAACATCAAGGGTGTAGCCATTGAAGACATCTACCTCGGGAACGGAGTCAGCGAACTTATCGTCATGGCCATGCAAGCCCTGCTCGACAATGGTGATGAAGTGCTCGTCCCGGCTCCTGACTATCCACTGTGGACTGCGGCAGTAACACTCAGTGGTGGTAAAGCCGTGCACTATGCCTGCGATGAACAGGCAGACTGGTACCCGGACATAGACGATATCAGGAAAAAAATTACTGATCGAACCCGGGCCATAGTGGTCATTAACCCGAACAACCCTACCGGCGCCGTCTACAGCAAGGAACTGCTGATGGAAATACTGGAGCTTGCCCGCCAGTACAACCTGATCGTCTATGCCGACGAAATCTACGACAAGATCCTCTACGACGGTGCGGTGCACCACCCGCTGGCCAGCCTGTCTGAAGATGTTTTTACCATCAGCTTCGGGGGACTCTCCAAGAACTACAGACTGGCAGGATTCCGGGCCGGCTGGATGATATTGAGCGGGCGCAAGGACAAGGCAAAAGACTATATAGAAGGTCTTGAGATCCTCTCAAATATGCGCCTGTGTGCAAATGTACCTGCCCAGCAGGCGATCCAGACCGCACTGGGGGGCTATCAGAGCATCAATGAACTGATCATCCCGGGTGGACGCTTGCGTGACCAGCGCGATATTGCCTGGGAAATGCTGCAGGACATCCCTGGTATAAGCTGTGTGAAACCCAAAGGTGCCATTTACCTCTTTCCGAAACTCGACCCCGGGATGTACAGATTCAGCAGTGACGACAAGTTTATTCTGGATTTGCTGCTCCAGGAAAAAGTACTGCTGGTCAAAGGCAGCGGTTTCAACATCAAGGACATGAATCATTTCCGTATAGTGTTTCTTCCACATGTAGATCTGCTCAGGGAAGCTATGCACCGGCTGGCACGTTTTCTGGATGGGTACCGGGAAAACTGAAACGGAATCCCAATGCCTGTGCCTGTTTTCTGATAAGGTTGTCCAGCTCCCCAATAGCTATGTTGCATGCACTGAATTCCCGACGTGGAGGATAGTTTTTCCTGAGTTGATCAAATGCCACTTCCGGCTGGGGTCCCGAAGCTGTCATTCTTAATGCAGCATCATCCCTGCGAATGTCACAGGCTGAAAGTATCAGGTCATCCAGACTTCCGGCACCAGGGATTGGCGGCAAATCATCACTGCACGGATTGATCAGTTTGCATGGAATATGCAGATACCTGCAAAGAGCCTGATGGATCATCCTGGTTCCATTGAGCCTGCCTTCAAGTGAGTAGCCGGCAATGTGGGGAGTACCAAGACTCACTTGTTCCAGCAGGCCGGGCAGAATAGCCGGTTCCCCTTCCCAGACATCCAGCACAACAGTGGCATCTTCGTTCAATTTCAGCCAGTTCAGCAATGCAGCATTGTCTACGACAGCTCCCCTGGCGGCATTTATTATTGTCGCCTGCCGACCAAGAAGTAGCAGCTCCCTGGCGCCCAGCATGTGGTATGTCGGGAAGGCTCCTTTTTTTGTGAGCGGGGTATGAAACGTGACAATGTCGCTCGCAAGCACCTTCTCATAATTATCCAGCAATGCACCCATGGGGTGATCGGGAGCCAGTAGCGGATCATGGATTGCAAGCTCCATATCCAGGTTGATACATCTTGCGGCCAACCTGCTGCCTACCTCACCACAGCCCACTATACCGATCGAACGTGCTGTCCAGTGGGTGCCTTGCTGGCAAGAAAGTGCAGCCAACGCACTGAAGACGTAATCGCACACAGCTTCTGCATTGCAGCCACGGGCGGCAGAAAAGCCTATACCGGCTTTGGTCAGAAAGTCCGTATCCATGTGGTCAATACCGCTGGTTGCCGTACCGACAAAACGGCAGGAGGATCCTCCCAGCAGTCTTTCATCCACGCGAGTAACTGAACGCACAAGCAGTACATCGGCATCGCGCAACAATTCACTGTCTATCTGTCTGCCGGGTGCCAGCACCAGCTCGCCAATATCCCCGAAGTATTCCTCTACTGCGGCTATATTCTCGTCAGCAACAATTTTCATTGAATGGGATCAGCCGGATTTCTTGCGAATGAGATAACGCCATGACGCCCCTGATTCTTCCATGCTGAGCAGCTCATGGCCCAGAAAAGTACAGAACTTCGGGATATCGCGTGTTGTGGAAGGATCAGTAGCCAGAACAAGCAATAATTCTCCACCCTGCATTTCCCTTATTTTCTTGTGCAGGAGCATCACAGGCTCAGGACAGGTCAGGCCAGAGGCATCAAGCACATGATGCACAGAATTTTCCCCAGTTTCATTCACTGCGCCTTTCTCCACCTGTATCACCGATCCGGTCCTTCAATTCGATATGACAGCTCGAGCTGCTGGCATCGAAGAGAATTACTGCCCTGCCTGACTCAATCTGACGAAGCACTTGCCTGACCTTGTCTGCCAGTGAGCCCTGATAATCGCCATAGTCAGTACCTTCCCGGGTCACGAATTCTTCCACGAGATTTTTCAGGGTTTCAGGTGCCAATGCAGTATGGGGTATTTCCATCCCGGAGTATCAGCGCAGATTCAGCACATCAATCCGATCGAAAGCCGTATCGGGTACTTTACTGCGCTTTTCTTCCAATCCGACAAAGTCAAACAGACTGGTATCACCAAGATGAGAAGGCACAACATTGAGCAGGCTTCTGAACATGACATCGAGCCTGCCCGGAAACTGTCGCTCCCAGTCGTTCAACATCTGCTTTATTTCCTGACGCTGCATGTTCTCCTGGGTGCCACAAAGATTGCATGGAATAATCGGGAACTGCTTGAGGCTGGCATAGGAGGCTATCTCCTTTTCCTTGCAATATGCCATCGGACGGATGACCACATGCCTGCCGTCATCACTAAGCAATTTCGGGGGCATAGCCTTGAGCTTGCCCCCGAAAAACATGTTCAGAAAAAGGGTTTCCATGATGTCGTTACGATGATGTCCCAGAGCAATTTTGGTAGCACCAATTGACTCTGCATAACTGTACAGATTCCCCCTGCGTAGTCGGGAGCAAAGACCACAATAGGTTTTGCCTGGTTCTGTTTTCTCCACGACCACTGAATAGGTGTCCTGCTCTATGATGTGGTAGTCCACACCAATGGATGTCAGATAGGCCGGTAATACATCTTCAGGAAAACCCGGTTGTTTCTGGTCCAGATTGACAGCCTTGATCCTGAAACTGATTGGTGCATGCTTCTGGAGATTCAGCAGGATATCGAGCATGGCATAGGAATCCTTCCCGCCCGAGAGGCAGACCATGACCAGATCACCATCCTGGATCATGTTGTAATCCGCAATTGCCCGACCGACATCCCCACGCAGATTCTTCTGCAGTCGATTCAGCGTGAATGTGCTTTTACGGGGATCTTTGCCTGTTGCAGTCAACACTTGTATCCAGTTCAGGTGGCCGGAAATTCAGGGGCGACAGTATAATGTCCCACCTGTTGATTTACCAATGAAGGCCTATGGACATTTTTCGCATGTTTGTTTGCAAGCTCCTGTTTCTGCTGGTCATTTTACCAGGCATGGCAATGGCACAATCCCAGGCAGTAATTCTGCAATATCATCATGTGGATAACAGAACACCACCGGTTACCAGTCTCAGCCCTGCTCGCTTCGCAGAACACATGCGATATCTGGCAGATAACGGTTTTGTGGTGCTGCCGCTGGAAGATGTCATCAGCGCCCTGCGCCAGAATGAACAACTGCCTGACAAGGCAGCTGTTATTACCTTTGATGACGGTTATCTGTCCGTATACGAAACCGCCTGGCCTGTGCTCAGGGAATATGGATGGCCGTTCACCATATTCATCAGCGCAGGTCTGGTTTCATCAAATTCAGCGCTGTATGCCTCCTGGGACCAACTGCGTGAAATGGGAAAAAATGGCGCCACACTTGCCAATCACACCATGACCCATCCCTATTTTCTTGACCATCCGGCAGGCATGTCGGATCAGGACTGGCTGGCAGGTATCAGGCGTGAGATTGAAGAAGCTGAAGCAATTATCGAGATGGAAACCGGACAAAGCCATAAGCTGCTGGCCTACCCATACGGAGAATACAACCCGCAGGTGAAGGCACTGGTAGAAAATCTGGGCTATATCGGCATCGGGCAGCACTCAGGCCCTGTCAATAGTGCTTCAGACTTCATGGCACTGCCCCGATTTCCCTTTTCAGGTGTCTATGCCTCGATGAACAGCTTCGGTACCAAGGTAAATACCCTGGCATTCAATGCACGGATCACAGAACCGGCAAGCCCTGTTACTAATGAGCAAAGCCCACAGGCAACCATTGCCTTTGACGGAGAATACAGGTTCGATGCTCTGGGTTGTTTCAATAACGATCAGCCGATGACCATCGATACAGTCAACGGGGAGACCCGGCAATTCCGTATCAGTACCGATGTCAGCAATACCGGCAGGCGCTTCAGATACAACTGTACAGCTCCCGGCACACAGGGAAGGTATTACTGGTTTTCAGTGCCCTGGGTAAATCCTGGTATAGCCGAATAAACTAGAGGTTCTGCTGCATCAATGACATGTCTCTTTCAAGCAGGTCGTTGTAGTAGATCATCGAGCGCAATTCGTTGATGTAATCCTCACCACGCTCAGAATAGCTTTCCAGCCCCTGACTGAGTGAAATGCCATCTATGGGCCGGTTGTTATTGCGCAGGCGCTGTCGAATAAGTCTGAGATCCTGATAACTGGGAAAAGTGTTC
Source organism: Gammaproteobacteria bacterium (assembly GCA_030831125.1). Classification (GTDB taxonomy): domain Bacteria; phylum Pseudomonadota; class Gammaproteobacteria; order Pseudomonadales; family Pseudohongiellaceae; genus CAILUG01. Next base: position 4,319 of record JAURLQ010000042.1, on the reverse strand, counting down.
AGATTCATGAAATAGGCTTCTACCGAAGCTTGTATACTATCGAAACTCTTCACTTCATGGCTGGCTGTGCTACGGCGGTTCGAAGGCACTATGCCGCAACCTTCCGTATAACACCATTGCCCGAAAAAATTGTAACCATCCATGGCAAAGCGGGAAGTCCCCCAGGCAGATTCATTGGCCGCCTGCGCCAGCACCAGTGAAGGGGGCAATATATCTACCCGCCTGAGCAGGCGCCGCAATTCAGCAGGATTGTCCACACTTTCCATCTGCACTTCATATTCGATACTCAACTCGCGCAGAAAATCCCTTTCACTTCTGTCCGGATTGCCACCGTTTTCAACTTTTTCGATTATCTCGATGACACGGCTTCTTTCCTGCGCAACACGCTTGTTCATTTCATCAACAAATGGCTGCAGGAAGTTGAAGAAAGTCTGTTTCTTCATCTCAACGTCAAGGATGGCGGCAAAGTCGGGAATTTCGACAACAGGTTCAGGAATTTCCGGCTCCGGGTCAGCAGGCAGTTCGGGGCCTGGCCAGACAGACGGGAGATTTATCCTGAAGGCCAGGAAAAAGAGACCAACAATCAACAGGGCAAAAACCAGCCTTGCCTGTCTTTCATGATTGTTATCTCGCATGCGCTGGTTATCCTCAGTTGGCTTTATACAGGAGACCACGATTTCCAATCGTGCCTTTCCTGTTCCAGGCCTGGCCAGTACCAGTTTCGAATTCTGCTGAATTTTACCATAGGCAACAGTAGAACAATTACCTATGTGTTACATTAAATAACAACTATAACTACTTGTTTTTAATATTCTTACCTTCGCACATTGGGGAGTCGGGCACATTGGTCTGATCCCATTCCTGAGGGGTATACAGATGCAGCGCCAACGCGTGTACCGGCCCTGCAAGCTCATCTTTCAGAACTCCATAAATGAACTGGTGCCTCTTGACCTTGCTCATGCCATTGAAACCATCTGATACCAGAACCAGCTTGAAATGAGAATCTGTTGACGGTCCGGCATGCATGTGGCTTTCGTTGAAAAGTTGCAGGTACTGAACATCCATTGATGACCTGACTTTACTCTCCATGATTTCATTGACTGCAATGTTCATTAAAAATCAATCCTTACTGTCCTGACCTGCCGTTGAGGTTCTACAATACCAGCCCCTTTTGACAGCACACTGAGCGAGCAGTTCAGTGCACAGGAGCCAATTATGGCCATCGGATGGTACCCGGGCCACATGCACAAGGCGCGCAAGGATATCACGCAGGCACTCAACAAGGTGGATGCCGTGATTGAACTGGTGGATGCCCGCCTCCCACATTCAAGCGAAAACCCGCTCCTGAACAAACTGATTGGCGGTAAACCCCGACTGCGGGTGCTCAACAAGGCTGACCTTGCTGATCCCGCTGTATCCATCCTTTGGCAGCAGTATTTCAGAACCGGCAACATCAACAATCTCTTGATGCACAAGGATGATACACACGCGCTGAAACAAATACTGGCAAAAGTGATTGCCGGGCATGAGTTGCCCGTCTCACGGGCGTCCCGCATAATGATAGTCGGCATTCCCAATGTCGGGAAAAGTACACTGATCAACCTGCTGGCAGATCGCAAAATTGCCAAAGTGGGCAATGAGCCTGCCGTGACCAAGGCCCGGCAGGAAATACGGCTGACTGATGATATGGTACTGCTGGACACGCCCGGCATTCTCTGGCCCAAACTTGAGGACCAACAGGCTGCCTACCGGCTGGCTGCAAGTGGTGCAATCCGGAATACCGCCATTGAGCTGGCGGATATAGGCATGTGGACAGTCGCCTTCCTCAGACAGCGTTATCCTGCAGTAATCCCACAACGCTACGATCTTGACGAGGATGAGGGTACTGAGGATTTCCGGATTCTTGAAGCCATAGGCAGAAGACGTGGCTGCCTTGTCAGGGGTGGTGTCGATTTGCACAAGGCTGCAGAAGTACTGCTCAATGACCTTCGCGCAGGGAAACTTGGCTTGATCAGCCTTGAGACTCCTGAAGATATCCCTCCTCCTGCTCCGGTCACAACAGCCGATGAATGAAGACAAATTCAACAGGTCAATGGCCAAACAGAAAACGCATGTTGATGCTTCCATAGCAGCAGCCAGCAACGAGCAAAGTCTGATTGTGTTGTTGACCGGCGATGGCAAGGGCAAGAGCACATCGGGCTTCGGTATGGTGATGCGGGCACTCGGACATGGCCAGAGGGTGGCGGTGGTGCAGTTCATCAAGGGCACACAGTCTTCAGGAGAAGAAGTGCTGCTCAAACAGCATTTTCCGGAAATACCCTTCTTCCAGATGGCCACAGGGTTCACCTGGGATAACCAGAATCATGCCGCCGACAAGGCCGCAGCACAGCACACCTGGTCCATTGCATGCAAACTGCTTGGGGATCCGACGCTCGATGTCCTGCTGCTGGACGAATTGACCTATATGCTTTCCTTCAAGTTCCTGGATGAACAGGAAGTACTGCAGGCCTTGCGCGAGCGTTCTCCAAAGCTGAGCGTCATCGTCACCGGCAGAGGGGGTGGCACCGGATTACGCGAGCTGGCCGATACGGTTTCAGACGTGAAGAACCTCAAGCACGCGTTTGAGTCAGGCATCAAGGCCCGTCCCGGAATAGATTTCTGAGATGATTCAGATCAGCCTGTAAAGTGCCTGGATAAGCACACTGCAGGCACTCAGCGCGCATAGACCCAAAAGAAAAGGTCTTGCCTTGCGTTTATCGAGCCTGCGTTTGAGTGGCGCACTGCAGATCACTCCTATCACCACCCCCGCAAACAGTACGCCAGTATGGGCAATATCAGACAGTCCGAAGCGACCGACAAAACCCAGCGATACCAGAGAGATGAAGGTACCTATCAGGAACATCAACGACAGGTTGCCCCTCAGAGAGGCCCCGCTGCGGTTCTGGTACACCAGGGCAATCGGTGGGCCGCCGATTGAAGAAATTGTCCCCATGAACCCGGATGCCATAGTGCCAAAAAACACATTGCGGCGAGTGGGCTCTATATTGCCATGCATCAGACTCAAACCCACTGCCAGCAATACCAGAATGCCGAATACGATATCAAAGGTGGTGGCGGTCAGACTGCCAATCACCAGAGCCCCGAGTGGAGAGCCGATCAGGCGCCCTGCTACTGCCTCAATGAAATGTGAATAATCAACTGCCTGCCGCTCCTGCCAGACAACCCAGATTGAAAGCAGAAAAGCACAGGCTATGATCGGACCCGGTATCAGCGAAGGTTCCACCAGATACAGCATCGGGGCAGCGACAAGGGCAAGACCAAAACCTATGGAAGCCTGCACTGCAGTGCCAGCCGCCATGAATACAATGGCAAGGCCAATCTGGTAGGGATCGAGATTCAAAGGAGGAAGCCTTGTTGAAAACTGGATTTTACCTGATTGTAAAATCAATGCATTTGCTTTGAATATTTTTGACTGACATTACCGCTCACGTGTATAAATCCGCAGTATGAAGCAGGTCATTCGCAACCTTATTTCTGGTTTGTCCATTTTCGCTGTAATTGGCGCAGCACCGATTTATTCACAACAACCAGATTCCTTCACAGTTGAAGAAGCCACAATTGCCCGAATTCAGCAGGCAATTCTGGAAGGACGTATCTCGACACAGGGAATAGTCGAGTCCTATCTCAGGCGCATCCAGGCCTACAACGGCACCTGCGTCAATCAACCCTATGGATTGTTGGGTCCGATCACGACCATACCGGATGCCGGGCAGATCAATGCCCTTTCCACACTCAATCTGCGCCCGGCCGCACGCCAGACGTGGAACTTCGATGCCCGCAAGGCGCGCAGCATGACTGATGCCCTGGATGATGCAGACTCGATGCCGGATGCGCTTGAGGTGGCAGCCGCGCAGGATCTTGAATTTGCGCATACAGGCAAGCTTGTCGGTCCGCTTCACGGTGTAGTCCTGGCGGTAAAGGATCAGTACGACACCTTTGACATGCGCACAACCTCTGGTGCTGATGCCGATTATGCCAATGACCGGCCACCCGATGATGCGACTTTCGTGAAACGACTGCGCGAGGCTGGTGCGATCATCCTGGCGAAAGCCAACCTTGCAGAATATGCGGTTGATGGTGCACGCAGTTCTTTTGGCGGCACTTTCTGCAATCCCTATGACACCGAACGTGAGCCCGGTATGTCATCTGCAGGATCGGCAACGGCCGTTGCTGCCAACCTGGTGACCTGCGCAATTGCAGAGGAAACAGTTGTATCTGTTCGCTGGCCTGCATCAGTGAACAGTACGGTGGGGCTTGCG
>JAURLQ010000041.1 GCA_030831125.1 Gammaproteobacteria bacterium | reverse complement strand
TGAACGGACATCCCAGATTTCCGCGAATGTGCCGTCGGCATTGAAAACCTGCACCCGGAAATTTTCGCTGTCGTTGATGATGATGCGCCCGTTTGAATCCAGCGCTACGCCATGTACCGCCTGGAACTGACCGGGACCGGTGCCTTTTTCACCAGCGATAATACGAATGAATTCACCTTCAGGAGTAAAGTGCACTACCCTTGAATTGACGTAACCGTCAGAAACATAGATGTCTTCGTTGTCGGCAATGAACACATGGTTGGGCTGATTGAACAGCTCATGCGAGCTGTTGTCTCCGGCTTCGTCAAGCGAGCCAAGTGTCATGACCAGTTTGCCATCTGGCGAGAACTTGTGGACCACATGCCGGGCCGAGTCTGTTACCCAGTAGAAGTCATGGCTGTCAACCAACACGCTGTGCGCGCTGCCCAGTTCAATATCGGCATCCCAGCTTTTCACGAAACTGCCATCGCGGTTGAACATCCAGAAATAAGGGCGGCTGCGTTCCAGTACGATTACATTGCCCTTGCCATCGGCTGTGATCCAGGACGTGTTGCCCGACCAGACCTTGCCTTCAGGCAGCTGGGCCCAGGTGTTGTCTACCATATATTCCTGAGCGCTATGCGCCGGTACTGATACAGCCAATAGCAGACAGCAGGCAAATAGCTGCTGGAGTCTATTCTGGTATTTCATTGTTCTGTCTCCCTCATATACTGATTCGCTCAGCATCCAAGTATATTGGAATATGAGGCCCTGCCTAGCCCGGATTCATACAGTTGCAGTCAGATTTCCACCCTGAGGCCCCTCCAGAGGCAGAAGCGGAGTGGAAAAAAGTGTAAGCACATGAATAATATCGGGAAATTCAGTTGCATTCCTGTCTGGTTCAGTCGTGCCTGGCACGCGGGTCGAAAGCTTTCCCACCGCTATCACCTTGATCATGGACACATTTCAGTACTGGCAGCTTATTCAGCTCCTGAAAGGTATTCATCATTCTCGTCGGGTAAATCCTGGCATCTTCCTTCAAAGCCGGTTCAATTCAGCAAATAAAGTATTCGTTATCCGCCGAGCTGGGGGGCGGGGTAAATTTCCCACAACCATGAAGTTGCCTGGACTCCCTTGATGATTTGAGATGCCTAAGTATGTAAATAAAAAAAAATCAAGAAAATGAGAATTATTCCCTCAATATAGAATGACTGTCTTTATAAAAGATACTTGTATTGATCCCTTTGGCAACACTATATTCGCTGAAATTATATTTATCATTGGAGGTTGATGATCGTCAGGTACATTATTCAAATGCCAATAAAAATATTATCAAATTAAAAGCATTAAAAAATCAAACAAAGGGGAGATGCTAATGAAAAACGGCTTTTTTTGTACCAAAGTTCTGGCAAATTCAATAAGCATGGCTGTTCTTGCCATTTCATCCGGCCTGCTTTATGCGGCCGACGATGATCTTGAAGAAGTTACTGTTACCGGTTCGCGCATCAGGCAAGCTTCAGGTTTTACAACGCCTGTGCCGGTAACCAGCATTACTGCCGACGAAATCTTCGATTTCGAGCCCGGCAACAATATTGCCCGCCAGTTGAATGCACTTCCCCAGTTTTTCGGCAACGTCTCAGTCCAGAACGCAGCCACTGCATTGGTGTCTACTACAGGTACTTCTTCCCTTAACCTGAGAAGCCTGGGCGGTAACCGCACGCTGGTACTGCTTGATGGTATCCGCGTGGTGCCTTCCGCCAAGGATGGAGTTGTCAACGTTGATGCTTTCCCGACTGCGCTTATGCGCCGGATTGATGTTGTTACCGGCGGAGCGTCGGCCGCTTACGGTGCTGACGCTGTTGGCGGTGTGGTGAACTTTGTCCTCGACCGCGAATTCGAGGGGTTCACGATGGATGCAGGCACCGGGGTCAATGAGTTCGGCGACGGACAAATGTGGAATATTTCGATGGCTGGTGGCAAGGAATTCATGGATGGCCGGCTGAACCTGATCGGATCTGTCGAAGCTCGTGAAATCGAGCAGATTGCGCGTCTGTCCAGTGAAGTCCCGGAAATGAGACGCATGGGTTTCGTTACCAATCCGGCCTGGCGCAGTACTGATCCACCGGGTACTAATCCCCAACGACTCACTCTGCCCTGGGTAACATCAATTGGCGCTCACCCGTATGGTTTGATTGTGGCTGCAGGTACGCCGCTCAACAACATGCACTTTACTGCAGACGGTGAGAATATCTCGCCATTTGTGTATGGTGACTTGTCGTCATTGGGCGGTGCTGGCAGCACACGGAGTACATCGGGTGGCCCAGAAGCAATGCTGGTCAATGAAGCCAACGCCGGTGGTATAAACGGTGAGGGTGTCAGGACACAGTCTGGGTTCTTTGCAGCCCAGTATCAGCTAACCGACAGTTTTTCGGTGTTCGGCCAGTTCCTGCTTGGCCGTACCGATGCCAGGTCAACAGCCGTAAGAGGCAGCTCACTGCTGTCCACCCAATGGTCACCCCAGATAGCCGTGGACAACGTCTATCTACCTGAAAATGTGCGCCAGATCATGATTGATCGCAAACTGGCGACCATTACCGTAAGCAAGAGCGGCACTTTCGACGGTGTTCTGGATTACGGTTACGACACTACCAACAGCAAGGTATTTACTACCACCTCTTTGGCTGGAGGCTTTGACTGGGATCTGGGTTTCCGCGACTGGCATCTGCGTGGCCTGGTACAGGAAGGCACATCCGACCGACTGAACTACTAAGGTAATCTGTGGCGAGTCGACCGCGCGTTCCTGTCGATGGACGCTGTGCGTGATCCGGCTACTGGTGCAATCGTCTGCCGCGTGCAGTTGTTCAATCCAACAGAAGCACAACTGGCAGCTTCACCGGGTATCCAGAACCTGATCTCACCTCGTTCGGCACCGGGTACCTCCAAACGTACTGATCCCGGCGCCCTGCCGGTTTACTCGCCAATAGGCCTCGACAATACAGTTCGTGACTGCGTGCCGCACAACGTATTGGGTGCCGGCAACATGAGTCAGCAGGCGCTCGACTATATCCACGGTGACACCAAATTCGGCTGGGGCGATGTAGAGCAGTCCTTTGCAGAACTGCTGTTGAACGGAGAGCTCCATGAGGGCTGGGGCGCCGGGCCCATCAGCTTTGCAGCCGGTCTTACCTGGCGCGACCAGAGTTTCCGGGACGATGCCGGTCCCTACGACATTACCACCCTGGTCAGCGGTCCCCGCAACGATCCGGCACTGGGTATTCGCGGTATCCCCAATGGATATGCTACAGGCTTCAACATGCACCAGAACTCCACGCTACCCATCATCAGTGGCGACGCAGGTGTATGGGAAAGCTTTATGGAGGTCAATCTCCCGATCTGGGATACCACGTTTGGCAACCAGCAGCAAACCCTCAGTGCAGATTTTGCCTTCCGTCGTTCCGATTACGAACGTAGCGGCAAAGCCGACAGCTGGAAACTCGGCATTGATTGGCAGGTGCTCAATGACGTGCGTTTGAGGGCTACCAAGTCACGCGACGCACGAGAGGCTACATTTTCCGAACTGTTTGATGCACAGGGTACCAACGGTCAGATCCAGGATCCGCTCTACAACGGCAAAGCCTTCGAAATTTCTGTAACCCGGGGGGGCAACCCGAACCTGGCACCCGAAGAGGCCAATACTGTAACTGCAGGTGTGGTCTGGTCGCCATCGTTCTCTTTCCTCGAGGGTTTGCAGCTGTCGGTTGACTGGTACGATGTGCAGGTGGAAGGATCAGTGGCCTTGCTGGGTGCCCAGCGATTCGTAGATGAATGTCGCAACAATAACCTCAGCAGTCTGTGTGATTTCATTACCTTCAATTCCAATAATGAAGTGTCGCGCGTCTTCGATACCTACCAGAACGTGGCCCAGGCGCGTGTAAGAGGAGTCGATTACGAGCTTGCCTATCACATGGAACCGGACTTCTTCGTCAGCCAGACAGAAAGCTTCTCGATTCGTGCACTGGCAGGGTTCGTGGCTGAACGCAGCAATACGCCGGCAGGTGGTACGCCCCAGGATGTATCGGGTGGCCTTGCTACACCTGAATTGACCGGTGTATTGACCAGCACCTACAGCATTGGTCCGGTTTCACTGATGATGCAGGGGCGCTTCCGGGATGAGTCCCTGATAAACACAACTTGGACAGAAGGTGTGGAAGTAGACAAGAACACCGTGCCTTCGTACACATTCTGGAGTTCGGTGCTCAGCTATAATGGCGAGACGAGCAGCGGGGCCACCTGGCGGGTTGGCCTGAACGTGCAGAACGTTTTCGACAAGCGTCCTGGTACAGTACCAGGTACCGCATCCGAGCGATTTGCCGCACAAAGCCTCACCGGAGACCTCTACGGACGCCGCTACAACCTGAACCTGAACTACAACTTCTGATCCTCTGGCTGAAAACAGGAAAGCCCGTCGTTATGGCGGGCTTTTTTTATTCAACAGAAATGGAAAATTTAAAGAATCAGAGATATCAGATAACTCCAGAGTAATTAAGCAGTTCCAGTGTAATAGATATTGCGCAGCCTTCCTTTGGCGAGAAATGTGAAAAATTCCCACATAATGGCAGAGGAGTCGGTAAAGTACCTTGATTCATCGGGATATTCTTGCACAAGGCATGGGTATCATCCGGTTTTTCCGGGGATATCTCTCCCAGTCAATTACGTATCTTAATAACCCTACTTTTCAATAATTTAAAAAATTAAATCTGACTGCATACTGAGCATAAATTTATGTGTATATTCGCCCAGCCGTTCTGCAACGGGGTGAATAAATGCAGGGTCGGCTTCCTCACCTGAGGGCAAACACGCAGGTAATGACGGCAGTCAATAAGCTGCACAGTTTGTAACAACATTTAATCAAGGAGAAATCATGATCAATCGATCCGTTCGCTCGACTGATAGTACATGCGCACATCACAAAAAATTCCCTCTTCGCTCCTGTTCCCTGGCCATAGCCGTGGCACTGGCCAGCAGTGCTGCTGTTGCACAGCAGTCTGACGAAGTTGAAGAAATCATCATTACCGGTTCGCGCATCCAGCGCACAAGCGGTATGGAAACACCGACTCCGGTTACCTCGGTATCAATTGCCGAGTTAGGCGACATGAACCCACGCCAAATGGTGGAGGGGCTCAGTCAGTTGCCCCAGTTCCTGAACAACCAGCGTCCGCAGAACACAGGTGGTCTCACCACTGGTGGTTCAAACCTGAACCTGCGCGGTGCCGGTTCGAATCGCACGCTGGTACTGCTCAATGGCCGTCGCATGCCCAGTGGCAACCGGTATGGTGTGGTCAACGTAAGTGCGCTGCCGCAGGCAGCCATCAGTAATGTGGAGATTGTTACCGGCGGAGCTTCGGCAGCCTACGGCACTGATGCCGTGGCCGGTGTAGTCAACTTTGTGCTGGATACCCAGTTCGAAGGCTTTTCAGCCAATGTGCAGGCCGGTACGACCTCGCGACGCGACGGTGACAATTATGCTGCCAGTGCCACATGGGGAACCCAGGTTGGCGACCGCGGTCATCTGCTCCTTTCAGCCGACTGGTACGACCAGGAAATAATCCAGTCGCTTGACGCACTCAAATCCCGTCCCTGGTACAGGCAGCGTGCCTGGGTTACCAATCCCACTCCGGGTGGCCCCACATTTATTACCCGCGACTTTGTGCGCCAGACCAACATGTCAACCGGCGGCATCATCAACCAGCGTGGT
>JAURLQ010000040.1 GCA_030831125.1 Gammaproteobacteria bacterium | reverse complement strand
TTTCCTGCTGGGTGTTCGCTATTGGGTTCCCACTGAAAATCTGTTCAAGGTACGTTATGCTGCCAATGCGCGTATCTATCAGCGGTTGAAGGAAAACAGCATTGAGCTGACCTATCCGCAGCGCGAAGTACGCATCCTCAGGGAAGAATCAACCAGCTGATACAGGGATGTTCATCCTGAAACTGTTGCCTGGCACCAAAACGCCGGGAGCAGGGGAGTAAAGTCATGCTTTACGGTGTTGTACTGGCAGGTGGTCGTTCAACACGTATGCAGCAGGACAAGCGCAGTATGTCGCTGGGTGGCTGCACGCTTCTTGAACGTGCCGTTGAGTTGTTGCGGTGTGCAGGCGCAGATCCGGTAATGATCAGTGGCATGAGCGTGAGTGATTCAGAGGGGTTGAATTCCGCCTCTGGCGACGAGTATTTTCCTGACCTGCTACCGCACTGCGGTCCTCCTGGTGGCGTTTATTCAGCGCTGCATTTTGTGAGGCAGCATTACGGCCTGGACAGTTCCGACATGCTGTTCATTCCGGTCGACATGCCTCTGCTCACCACCGCTACACTTGAAACCCTCATTACTGCTTCCGTGAATGCCAGCGGCTGTCATTATGCCAATGAAGTATTCCCCTGCATTCTGCGGGCAACCAACGATCTGTATACCCATTTGCATGATCTTTTTGCCGAAGGCACCGAGCTGGGAGGTAAACGCTCAATGAAGGCGATCATGAACTACGTAAACAGCAAGGCTGTGGACAGCAGTGGTGTTACGTCCGAAGAGTTCATGAATGTGAATACCCCCCAGGAATGGGAGCAACTGCAGGCTCGCTGGCAACAACTGTGACAGATGCCAGAAATATTCAATGTGGTTATCAAGGGGACACCCATGATCACTGAAATTGATAGAGCGAAGGTGTGTTCGGAGTGAGGAGCGGAAGCGAGCGAACCCGCAACACCTTGGCGCTCGTTTTCAAATCAGTTTAGCGGGTGTCCCTGACAAGTACGTTCGCTCCCGTCGACCAGCCATCCGGCAAAGCCGGATGTCGTTCAAACTACGCATGAAGCTTGCGCTTCATGAATGCTTGTCTCCACCCTCGCCCGACTCACCCTGTGCAGCCTTATATGCACCAGTGTGTGGGTGTGCATTTATCTATTCCGTATTTTTTGGTTCGAATTTCACCAGAAGCCTGGCAGCGGCCTGGCATTATTGGGTCTGAGACCGTCTGCGGCAGGGAGCCGCAGTCGAGCCCCCAGGGATGGGTTCACGGCGTGTCGAAGAAACAATAATGCCAGGTCGCTTTACACAGTGATCCAGGTGAGCCTGTGATGAAAGTATTTTCAAATTCAAAACCATCTGGTTTACAGCTCTGCAAACAGGACTCCCATGTATCAGGTTTACAAGGCAGCCACAAAAAAGCCTGACATGAGTCAGGCTTTTTCATTTTGCTTACAGGGCCTCATGGTGAAGCCATGAGGTACTGGATCAAGCCGTCACAGCCAGCTTGCGGCGGGTTTCGTTGAGTTCCTTGTACTGCTTCTGCCACTCGCTCATGCTGGAAGTCTTGCCGACCTGCACAGCAGTAACCTTGTATTCAGGACAGCTGGTTGCCCAGTCACTGAACTCGGTAGTTACCACGTTCGCACCGGTTTCTGGCATATGGAAAGTGGTGTATACAACACCCGGTTGCATACGATCGGAGATTTTTGCATGCAGGGTGGTTTCCCCTTTGCGGCTGCGGATGGCAACCAGATCACCATCCTTGATGCCACGCTCGTCAGCATCATGCTGATGGATCTCCAGAATATCCTCTGAATGCCATATATTGTTCTGGGTGCGACGTGTCTGTGCGCCCACGTTGTACTGGCTCAGGATACGACCCGTGGTCAGAATCAGCGGGAATTTGGGTGTGACCTTTTCTTCGGTAGGTACAAATTCCGTCACCACAAACAGGCCCTTGCCGCGAACGAATCCATCGATATGCATGATCGGTGTGCCATTCGGTGCAGCATCGTTTACCGGCCACTGCATGCTGCCTTCACGGTCGAGCCTTTCGAAACTCACACCGGCAAAGGTAGGAGTGAGTGCGGCGATTTCTTCCATGATGGCTGCAGCACTTTCGTAATGCATCGGGTAGCCCATGGCGTTGGCAAGATCTACGGTTGCCTGCCATTCATGTTTGCCGGTTTTTGGTGCCATAACCGGGCGTACACGACCCAGACGACGTTCGGCATTGGTAAAGGTGCCATCTTTTTCCAGGAAGGATGTGCCGGGCAGGAAAACATGGGCAAATTTGGCTGTTTCGTTCAGGAACAGATCCTGTACTACCAGACAATCCATCTGCTCAAGCGCTGCTTCAACGTGATGAGTGTTGGGGTCAGACTGTGCAATGTCTTCACCCTGTACATACATACCCTTGTATATGCCCTCGATGGCAGCATCGAACATGTTCGGAATCCTGTAGCCGGGTTCCGGATCCTGCTCAACACCCCAGGCATCCTCGAATATCTTGCGCACGGCATCGTCGCTCACATGGCGGTAGCCTGAGAATTCGTGCGGGAAGGAGCCCATGTCGCAGGAACCCTGCACGTTGTTCTGGCCACGCAAGGGGTTTACACCACAGCCGTTGAAACCGATATTGCCGGTCAGCATCGCAAGGTTGGCCATACCCATGACCATGGTAGAACCCTGGGAGTGTTCAGTAACACCCAGACCATAGTAGATGGAAGCCTTGTCGGCTTTGGCATACTGGCGGGCGGCTTCGCGGACTTTTTCTGCATCACCACCCAGAAGGTGGACTACAGCTTCGGGTGAATTGCGTTCCTCACGGATGAATGCAAGCCATTGTTCAAAAGCTTCGGTTTCGCAACGTTCTTTTACGTAATCCCAGTCGGCCAGATCTTCCTGCACAATGGTGTGGGCCAGTGCGTTGATCAGTGCCACGTTCGCACCTGGCAGCAAGGGGATATGGATACTGGCTTTGACATGTGGAGCGTCTACCAGATCGATGCGGCGCGGATCGCAGACTATGATGCCGGCGCCATTGCGAATGGCTCTTTTCATGCGGGAAGCAAAAACAGGATGTGCATCGGTCGGGTTGGCCCCGATCAACAGCATCATGTCGGTGGCATCAACACTGGCAAAATCCTGGGTGCCTGCCGAAGTGCCAAGTGTGGTTTTCAGGCCGTAACCGGTAGGAGAGTGACACACGCGGGCACAGGTGTCGGTGTTGTTGTTCCGGAAGGCGGTACGGATCAGTTTTTGTACTACCCACACTTCCTCGTTGGTACAGCGTGAAGAGGTGATGCCCCCTATGGATTTGCGACCGTATTTTGCCTGGATCTTCTTGAAACGGTCTGCTGCAAAGCCTATGGCTTCTTCCCAGCTTACCTCTTTCCATGGGTCAGAAGTATTTTCGCGAATCATCGGATTGAGTATGCGTTCCTTGTGCGTGGCATATCCCCACGCAAAGCGCCCCTTGACGCAGGAATGGCCATCGTTAGCCTCGCCACTCTTGGCAGGAACCATGCGCACAACCTGATCGCCTTTCATTTCGGCACGGAATGTACAGCCAACACCACAATAGGCGCAGGTGGTTTCAACACTGTGCTCTGGAGTGCCCAGCTCGATAACCGACTTTTCATTCAGTGTGGCAGTGGGGCAGGCCTGCACACAGGCGCCGCAGGAAACGCATTCGGAATTGAGAAAGCCTTCGTCAATGCCGGCGCTGACTTTGGATCTGAAACCGCTGCCCTGAATGGTCAGTGCAAAGGTGCCCTGAACCTCTTCGCAGGCACGCACACAACGTGAACACACAATGCACTTGCTGGCTTCAAAGGTGAAATAGGGGTTGCTCTCGTCTTTTTTGGCATCGAGATGGTTGGCACCATCATAGCCATACCGCACTTCGCGCAGTCCCACGGCGCCTGCCATATCCTGCAATTCGCAGTCACCATTGGCAGAGCAGGTGAGGCAGTCGAGCGGATGGTCCGAAATATAGAGCTCCATCACGCCTTTGCGCAGTTTGGCAAGTTTGCCGTTCTGCGTGGTGACCTTCAGGCCGGCTTCAACCGGTGTGGTGCATGAGGCAGGGGTGCCACGACGACCTTCGATTTCAACGAGACACAAACGGCAGGATCCGAAAGGCTCCAGATTGTCGGTTGCGCAGAGCTTGGGAATGGTAATGCCCAGTTCCTTTGCCGCACGCATGATGCTGGTCCCTTTGGGGACAGTGACATGCTGACCATCGATTTCAAGGGAAACCAGTTCTGTACTGGTGCTTTCCGGCGTACCGAAGTCAATTTCAGGTGCCGCGAATTTCGGATCAAAAACAATCGGTGTACCAATCGGGTTTTCAACAATGGAGTTCATTGGAAATCTCCTCTGAAATGTTTCACTGCACTCATCACCGGAACTGGTGTCAGTCCACCCATCGCACAAAGCGATGCGGACTCCATGGTTTCACACAAATCTGTCAGCACACTGATTTGTGCTTCGCGGTCTTTTTCATCCTTCGCCGCAACGATCTTATCGATGGTTTCCATACCGCGTACCGAACCTATGCGACAGGGCGTGCATTTGCCACAGGATTCCACAGCGCAGAATTCCATGGAGAAGCGGGCCATTTTTGCCAGATTCACGGTTTCATCAAACACTACCACACCGCCGTGGCCAAGCATGCCGCCGGCCTTGGCAAAATCTTCGTAATCAAGTGGCGTATCAAGCAGTTCTGCAGGGAAGTAGGCGCCCAGGGGACCACCCACCTGGATGGCACGTACCGGTTTGCCACTGTAGGTACCGCCGCCGAAATCTTCGATCAGCTGCCGTAAAGTAAGCCCGAAAGCCTTTTCCACCAGACCGCCGAATTTGATATTGCCGCCTATCTGGAAAGGCATGGTGCCAAGTGAACGGCCACGACCGAAACCAGCGTAGTGCTTGCCGCCTTTTTCCATGATGACAGGTATGGTAGCCAGCGAAATCACATTGTTGACGACTGTCGGTTTGCCGAACAGGCCCTTCAGGGCAGGCAAGGGTGGTTTGAAGCGGATCTGGCCGCGTTTGCCTTCAAGGGATTCGAGCAGGGAAGTTTCCTCACCGCAAATGTAGGCCCCGGCTCCCATACGTATTTCAAGATCGAAGGCCTTGCCACTGCCACAAACGTCATTGCCTAGATATCCGGCAGTCTTCGCATTGTCGATGGCTTCCTGCAGGATGATTCTTGTAAGCGGATATTCGCTGCGCAGATAGATGTAGCCCATGGTGGCACCAACTGCCAGCCCGGCTATGGTCATGCCTTCCACCAGACTCAGTGGGTCGCCTTCCATGATCAGTCGATCGGAATAGGTACCGCTGTCGCCTTCGTCTGCATTACATACTATGTATTTCTGTTCTGCTTCGGCACCGGCAACAGTCTGCCATTTAATGCCGGTAGGAAATCCTGCACCGCCGCGTCCTCTCAGTCCGGAGGTAAGTACTTCCTGGATAATGTCGGCACTTTGCATGGCAATGGCTTTTTTCAGACCGACAAAACCGCCAAGCTGTTCATATTCACTTACCGAAGTGGCAGATATCAGACCGCAGCGTGCAAAGGTCAGTCGTTCCTGATTCTTGAACCAGGTCAGCTCGTCGACCAGACCGACAGATTTTGGATGTTTGCCGCCGTTGATAAAGTCGGCATCAAACAGGGAAGCAACATCATCAATGCTGATCTGGCTGTAACCGAGGCGTCCGTCATTGCTGTCGACTTCAACCAGTGGCTCCATGAAGCAGGCACCACGTGAACCATTGCGGACAATTTCGATTTTGATTTTTCTGGTGGCAGCTTCTGCTGCAATCGCAGTAACCAGGGCTTCTGCGCCCAGTGAGGAGGCTGTGGTTTCGCGAGGGATGTAGAGGCGTCTGGTCATCTTACTTCACCTCCGCAGCATTGCTGGCAAGTGAGGCTGACAGCTTTTTGAAAGTATCGGAACTGACACGTGCAAACACTTGTTCGTCGACCATGATATTGGGTGAGCAGGCGCAGTTGCCAAGGCAATAGACCGGTTCAAGCGTGAACAGTCCATCCTTGCTGGTTTCATGAAAATCACAACCCAGTGCTTCCTTGATGCTGTCAGTGAGCGCCTCGGAGCCCATGGCCTGGCAGGCTTCGGCCTGACACACCTTGATGGTGTAGCGGCCCGGAGGCGTTCTGCGGAAATCGTGGTAAAAGCTGGTAACACCATGAACTTCTGCACGTGACAGGTTGAAAAGTTTACCAAGCATGGTCATGGCAGCTTCATCAACATAGCCGAAGGTATCCTGGAGTTTGTGCAGGGCATTGATCAGCGCACCAGGTTGGGCTCTGAACTCTTCCACTGCCTCTGATGCTGCTGCAAGGCTGAAATCTGCGAATTTTCTCGGTGTAACTGACTGCATATGGATAAGTGCCAAGTAATGCCTGCCGGGCTTTTTCAAGCACGGTCAATGGTAGAAAAAACCGGTAAATCAATTCGTTATATAAAGCGAACCAAGTGGTTCGGAGGGGATTCTATCATTGAAGACAGATACCCCACAACGGCCGGACAGCCTACCGGAATTCCGCTTCAAGAGCCACAATAAACCATGGAAAAAGCCAGCAAATTCAAGGCTGCTGGCCGTAATCAGGGGCACTGATCCATGCCGGTCAAGGCCATTGTACGGGCGTGTGCGTTGGGCTTTTGCGAGGGGTGTGGGTGCAGGGGGGTACGTGCGTGCCCAAATGCGAACATCAATCCGCTTGGAAAAATTTGGCTACGGCGAAAACATCAGCAAGGCATTGCCCTGCATGCCGCTTTTCACGCCAACATAACCGGTCGGCACAAACAGTCTTTTACCAGACACAATGGGACCGGCAGCGCCCATTGAGCCGCCTTTGGCCTCTACACCGTTGACAGTTTCAAAAGTGCGTACGGTGTCGAACTGCCACAACAGTTCTCCGGTGGAAACTGCCAGTATCCTGAACATGCCATCCCATCCGCCGGAAAGCACCAGATCACTGCTGACCGTCAGCGGTCCATCATGGCCGATATTCCTGCTGCGTTCTGCCGAAGGTTCAATGGGGGTAAACCAGTCAATATTGCCGGTAGCTACATCAACACCAGCTATACCACCACTGCCCAATCCAAAATAGGCACGTGTGCCATCACTGGCGCCGCCCCAGATGATCTTGCCGCCGAATTCTGTCGTGTTCTCAACCAATGCAGTGGCGCGCTCAACTTCGCCACTTTGCTGATCAAAGGCCCTGACTATGCCGCTCTTCTGGCCGGCCAGCAGCGTAGTACCATCTTCCTGTGGTACCAGCATTGCAGGAGACCCGTAATCCTGGTCAGGCCCGCATTCCTCGGTTGCCCGGGGAGTCATGCAGACTACCGTCCAGATGTCATCGGGTGTGCCCTGACTGATCCAGAGATGTTCTCCGCTGAGCAGATTCATTGCTATCAGGGCGTCAGTGCCTTTATCTGCCGGTGCGGAATACGCATCACCGGTGGTGACATACATAAGACGGTTGGCCAGGTCCAGCGTTGGGGCGCTCCAGATGGCACCGCCGGAGGGGCCACTGGTGTTTTCTCCGGTGGCTTCCGCAGGAGTGTTGATTGTGTAGCTTTGCCAGATAATCTCACCGCTTGCAGCATCAAGACTCACCACACTGCCTCGAAAGGTGCAGCAGTTGTAGGTGGGTACTGCTGCAATTCCTTCTTCCCCGGAAGACACCGGCACCATCAGCCTGTCCGGTATTGCTTCATCGTCGATACGGAAAAACTGGGGCGATCCGGTCAGGCGGGCTGAAGGATGCGCTTCCACTTCCACTTTCCAGTGCTGTGCACCCGTGCGGGCATCGACACTGTAGAGTTGTGCATTGTTGTCCCCAAAAAACAATTTGGGTTCATTCTGCACCACACCATAGGCGGGAGCAGTTCTTACACCTGAATCAGCCTTGAAAGTCCAGTATACGCAACCTGTATCAGCATCAAGGGCATGGACCACGCCGCTGTCCACACCGATGAACAGTGTGTTGCCGTGCACAACGGGATTGCCAACCACAGAACCGGTACCTTCAAAGCCAAAGGCCCAGCGCAATCTGAGATTTTCCAGGTCTGTACTGGCAATGCCATTGGGCACATGACGGGTATTGGCATAGCCGTTGCCCCAGCCCTGCCAGTCGGCATCACTGGCCTGCAGTGATGGCGCCACATTGCATTGTGCAGCAATACCGCCAGTTGAAAGCAGTGTGCAGAGCAGGGCAGCCAAAAAACTGCCCGTATTGGATTTTTTCATGATTCCCTAATCCTGTTCCAGAATGTTTTCTGCGCCCTGATAGATATTCATGCCGCGTTCACTCAAAAAGCCGACCAGCGTGATATTGAATTCCTGGGCCAACTCTACGGCAAGTGACGAAGGTGCGCCAATGGCTGCGAGCATCGGACAACGGGCAGCCAGGGCTTTCTGCATCAGTTCGAAACTGGCCCTTCCGCTCACCAGTATGCCGTGATTCTGCAATGGCAGGGCATCTGCCTCCATGATATGGCCCACCAGCTTGTCCATGGCATTGTGTCTGCCAACGTCCTCTGCCACATGGGTGATATTGCCGGCAGCATCGAACAGGGCCACACCATGGTTACCACCAGTCATATTGAACAAGCTCTGCTTTTCGTTGAGTAGTGTCGGCAAATTTTTCAGGGCGTCAGTGCTGCAACGGAAACTGTTGTCGTGTATCACGTCAAAACCGGCCGTACTCAGACTTTCAAGCGAGGCCTTGCCGCAAACTCCGCAACTGGAAGTGGTGTAAAAATGCCGCTCCAGTCTTTGGGGATCGAAACGCACATCATCGTGTAGCTGGACGCGCACCACATTGCTTCTGGACAGATCCAGATGTGCAATATCTGATTTCCTGCGGATGATGCTTTCGCTAAAAAGGAAGCCGGCGACCAGGGCAGCATCATCTCCCGGTGTACGCATGGTGATGGCAAGACTGCGATGCACTGGTCCCTTGAGCGGATCGATATACGCCAGACGAATTTCCAGCGGTTCTTCTGCTGCCACCCGGTCCTGTACCGCGCGTCTGTCTGAATTACGCAGACGGGTAATGGAGCTGAAACTGTATCTTGGGTCAGGATTCGTCATGGATGAAATTATGTGCGCGGATAATCCGCCTCTTGTCGGGACCGATAATGACATCCCCCAGTTTCAACGGGAACTCCTTTGTTGGCATATCTGCAAAGTACTGCCTGAGTGTGCTTTCTACAGTGGCAAAAGCTATCTCGTTCCATGGAATTTCATCCCGGCTGAACAGCCCCACTTCAAGACTTTCCTTCCCCGGACTGAACCGGGGGCTGGTAAGCGAAGCCCTGAAACAAAGATGAACCTGATTGATATGGGAAACGTTGAACATGGAGTAAAGATCGTGGACCTCAATGCTGGCGCCGGCTTCTTCCAGGGTTTCTCGAGATGCAGCATTCTGGGTGGTTTCATCGTTTTCCATGAAGCCCCCCGGCAGAGTCCATAGACCATAATGAGGCTCTATGGCTCTTTTACACAGCAGTATGCGGTCTTCCCAGACCGGAATGGCACACACAATGATTCTGGGATTGAGATAGTGCACATGTCCGCAGGCATTGCACACATGTCTCTCGCGATCGTCTGCTTCAGGAATACGCAGGATCAGCTTGTTGCCACAAAGGGTACAGAATTTCATTGATGCTGTTTGTCAGTCAAACAGGTTTGCCTGTATTTCGCTGGAGTCATCTTCTTCCGGTTCATGGGCCCACATCCTGACCGTTTTGATCATGTTGTCTTTCACATGGATGATTTCTGCACAATGAAATGGCAGACGAATGCCCACGTTGTTGTCCGGAATGCTTTCCAGCAACTCGGTCAGCAGTCCATTGATTGTTTTGGGACCGTCGATGGGTAAATCCCAGTCCAGGGCACGATTGATATCACGGATCGAGGTGCTGCCATCAATCAGGAAACTGCCATCCGGCTGAGGGTGGATGTCGCTGGTTTCCTCACTGAGGTTTGTAGTGAAATTGCCGACTATTTCCTCAAGGATGTCTTCGAGCGTGACAATGCCTTTCACATCACCATATTCGTCCACGACTATTGCAATGCGGCGTTTCTGTTTCTGGAAATTCACCAGTTGGGTAGTCAGGGGAGTGCTTTCAGGCACAAAGTAGGCGTCCCGGGTGAGTTGCATCAGTTCAGCCTTGTTGGGCTCCTCGGTTTTCATCAGGCGCGTGATATTGCGCATGTGGAGAATTCCAACGACATTGTTCAGATCCTTGTTATAGACAGGAATCCGCGTATGCGAACTGTTCATCAGTGACTCGATGATCTCTTCAATGTCATCATCCAGATCAATGCCCACCACTTCATTTCGGGGCACCATGATGTCGTTTACAGTGACCTTCTCCAGATCAAGCACATTGAGGAGCATGTTCTGGCGTTGCAGAGGCATGGAGGCAGAAGACTCATCTACCACAGTACGCAGCTCTTCAGTACTCAGGTGATGGTTGTTGCCGGGGCTGACTTCAAATCCAAGCAACTTGACGAGGAAGTTGGACACTGTGCCAACCAGCCATACCAGAGGATGGAATATTTTCTGCAGCCATATCAGCAGCAGACTGGATGGATAGGCGATGAGTTCCGGATGCAGTGCGGCAATGGTTTTTGGCGTAACTTCTGCAAAAATCAGGATGACGGCAGTGAGCAGGATGGTGGAAACAAAAATGCCGGAATCTCCCCATAGCCGGATGGCAATTATCGTGGCAAGAGAGGAAGCCATGATGTTCACGAAATTGTTGCCGATCAGGATCACGCCGATGAGCCGGTCAGGATTTTCCAGCAACCTTGCTGCCCGCATTGCGCCATGGTGTTTGTGTTTTACCAGATGCCGTAGTTTGTATCGGTTGAGTGACATCATTGCCGTTTCCGAACTGGAAAAATAGGCAGAAGCCAGTATCAGCAATACCAGGAAAAAAAACAGAAATGAAAGGGAGCTTTCGTTCACAGCTGCAGCCCTGAGGGCATTGGTGGGGATTCCTAGGTTCTGTGGAGCAGCAGTTCAAGCACGAACTTGCTGCCGAAATAGGCGAGTATCAGCACGGCAAAACCACTCAGGGTCCAGCGCAGCGCAGTTTTGCCTCGCCAGCCCTGTGCGTGACGCCCCCACAGCAATACGCCGAATACACAGGTAGAGACCATGGTCAGCACTGTCTTGTGCACCAGATGCTGGGCAAACATGTCTTCCATGAACATGAAGCCGCTGGCGATGACCCCCACCAGCATCAGAAAACCGGCCTTGATGAAATCGAACAGCAGTACCTCCAGCGTTTGCAGGGGAGGCAAATGCCTGAGCACGGAATTGAAATGATGATGCTTGAGTTCGCGGCTCAGCCAGGCAACCAGCATAGCCTGAACTGCGGCAATGGTAATGACACTGAATGCCAGAATACCAAGCGCGATATGCAGGGCAACGCCGCCGGTGATGTCGGTGAGAGGTGTGGCCTGGCTGGGCATCAAAACAGAACAGAGAATGCTGATAATAGCCAGCGGGAACAGCACCAGAAACAGGTTCTGCAGCGGTAACTTGATACTGCTGATGACCACTATGAGCACCATCACCCAGCTGAACAGCGTGGCGATCTTGAAGAAGCCGAAATCGTATCCTGAAGCCGTATTCACTATTTGCAGGACATTCACCATGTGAATGACCAGCGCAATAACTGCCAGTAGCAGAATACGTTTGCTGCCGTCCCGGGCTTTGGGCTCGGTCCGGGCAGGTACGCTGTTTCCAAGGACCTGTTTTTGCAACAGGGTGCCTGTGAGGTAGAGCAGTACAGCAAGAATGCCGGAAGTCAGTGCGATCATGGCAAAAGTCTCTCACAAACCGCAGGAGTAAAGAAGGTGCTAGCCCAAAGCAAATGGCGAAAGGGAGGTTTCGGGACCCGGATCTGCAGCACAGCAGGGTAGACAGATTTACCCTCAAACAGGAGGATCGGTTAGAATCCCTGCCTTTTGTGCAAATGTCGCAGCGCAGTGTGGATATCACATGTTTGAAAACCTGACAGAAAATCTCAGCCAGACCCTCAAAAGTCTGACCGGCAAATCGAAACTTACCGAAGACAACATCCAGGACAGTCTCAGGGAAGTGCGCCGTGCACTTCTGGAAGCTGATGTGGCCCTGCCTGTTGTCAGGGATTTCATCGAGCAGGTCAAACTGCGTGCGCTGGGCCAGGAAGTGAGCAAGAGCCTGTCTCCGGGCCAGGCCTTCATCAAGGTCGTGCAGGCTGAGCTTCAGGCAGTCATGGGCAATGAAAATGCCGAGCTGAACCTGCGTGCAGTGCCTCCTGCAATCATCATGATGGCGGGTTTGCAGGGAGCTGGTAAAACCACCACAGTGGCCAAACTGTCACGCTGGCTGATCAACAACCAGAAAAAGAAAGTCATGGTGGTCAGTGCCGACGTCTATCGTCCTGCGGCCATCAGGCAGCTCGAAACCCTGGCAGGAGAGGTAGGAGCCGAATTCTTCCCGAGTGATACCAGCCAGAAGCCCCAGGCAATAGTGCGCAGTGCAGTTGCCGAAGCCAAACGCAAATTCGTGGATGTATTGTTTATCGATACTGCAGGCCGTCTGGCCATCGACGAAGAAATGATGGCGGAGATCAAAGACCTGCATGCAGTGGCCAATCCGGTGGAGACCCTGTTTGTAGTGGATGCCATGACAGGCCAGGATGCAGCGAATACTGCAAAGGCCTTTGATGATGCACTGCCACTTACTGGTGTCATCCTGACCAAGACCGACGGTGATGCCCGTGGTGGTGCAGCCCTCTCCGTCCGCCAGATTACCGGCAAACCGATCAAGTTTCTCGGCATAGGGGAAAAAGTGGACGGTCTGGAACCATTCTATCCGGATCGAGTGGCATCACGCATCCTCGGCATGGGCGACATGCTCTCCCTGATTGAAGACGTCGAGAAAAAGGTTGACCGGGAAAAGGCCCAGAAACTGGCCAAAAAGATCAAGAAGGGCGAGCGTTTCGACCTGCAGGATTTCAAGGAACAGCTCGAGCAGATGCGAAACATGGGAGGCATTGCCAATCTCATGGACAAGATGCCCGGTATGGGCGCCATGGCCAAGCCCAATGTTGCAGCAGCAGGTGACAAGAACTTCAGCCAGATGGAAGCAATCATCAATTCCATGACACCAAAAGAGCGACGCAACCCTGACATTCTCAATGGCTCACGCAAACGTCGCATCACGGAAGGATCCGGTACCAACCTGCAGGATCTGAACCGCCTGATAAAACAGCACAAACAGATGCAAAAGGTCATGAAAAAAATGAAAGGTGGCGGGCTGGCCAATATGATGCGCGGTATGGGCGGAAGAATGCCCCCCGGTGGCGGCATGCCAGGTGGTGGTATGCCACCGGGTGGACGTTTTCCCGGCTTCTGACAAACGAAGGGCTTTGCCAGCTAACAGACTGATTTATCTGTATTCTGCAGTTCCCTTGTGCGTCCTTTTCCCTTAGAATGCGCTCCTTTTTTCCGGCCCCTTGGCCGGGATAGCCGTATTGTTAAAATTTTATCAACGGATACAGAGACTTATGGTAACTATCAGACTGGCGCGTGGCGGTAGCAAGAAGAATCCCTACTACTACGTTACCGTTGCCGACAGGCGTACATCACGCAATGGCCGCTTTATCGAGCGTCTTGGCTTCTTCAATCCGACTGCCCGTGGGCAGGAAGAGAAGCTGCGTATCAATATGGAGCGTGTGAAGTACTGGCAGAGCCAGGGTGCACAGCCCAGCGCTCGCGTTGCAAGCCTGCTGGAACAGGCTGCTGCCTGAGCACAGCTCTATGGCAGACAGGAGTCATCCATGGTCTGCCACCCATATAGTGCTGGGTACTATCGGCGCTCCCTGGGGTATCAAGGGTTGGGTAAAACTTTTTTCGTGGACTGATCCTCCAGAGAATCTGCTAGATTACCGCAGGTTCTGGCTGGCAGGTCCCAATGGACTTGAAGAAATAGAAATAGATCAGGCAAAACCGCACGGCGGGGCGCTGGTCGGCCACATCACCGGATGTGACGTGCGCGAGGCATGTGGCAGGTATACGGGACGCGAACTTCTGGTCCCCAAGGAGTTACTGCCAAAGCTGAAGGATGAGTATTACTGGCATCAGTTGGAAGGTCTTGAAGTTCGGACGCTTTCAGGAGACGTGCTGGGCCGGGTGGATCACCTGTTTGAAACCGGCGCCAATGATGTGATGGTGGTCAGGCAACAGAAAGCACCTGACTCTGCGGACGCTGGAAGTGGCAGTCCACAGAATGCAGATAATGCGGTCAGGGATGAACCGGTAACAAATGAACCGGTAACAGAGAGACTGCTGCCCTGGATAGAAGGGCAGGTTGTCAGGGAAGTGAATCTTGATCAGGGTTATATCCTGGTCGACTGGGACAAGGACTGGATCTGACATTGAGGGATTGAAATTGAGAGAGGGGCTGCAGCCATGCAGATCGGCATAGTCACTCTTTTCCCCGGCATGTTCAGTGCACTTACGCAATACGGCATTACAGCCCGTGCGGTGCAGGATGGTCTGGTCAGGTTGCAGTACTGGAATCCGCGGGATTTCACCACAGACCGTCACAGAACGGTGGACGACCGGCCTTACGGTGGTGGTCCGGGCATGCTGATGAAGACCGCCCCGGTCAGTGCAGCCATAAGGGCAGCCAAAAAAGGGCTTGGTCAGGGTGCAGCACCCAAAGTGATATACCTGAGTCCGCAGGGGAAGCCCCTGAATCAGGAAGCGGTTGCCACACTGGCGCAAAGTCAAAGTCTGGTTCTGCTTTGTGGCCGTTACGAAGGTGTGGATGAACGGGTGATTGAAACGCTCGTGGATGAGGAATATTCGCTGGGTGACTATGTGCTCAGCGGGGGTGAACTGGCAGCCATGGTGCTGCTGGATGCAATCACAAGATTGCAGCCCGGTGCGCTTGGAGATGCAGAATCTGCCAGTCAGGACTCTTTCGAGGCCGGACTGCTGGATCATCCGCACTACACCCGACCGGAAGAATTTGAAGGAAGGCAGGTCCCGCCGGTACTACTGAGTGGCGATCATGCCCGTATAGCCCGGTGGCGGCTGCAGCAGCGGCTCGGTGTTACCTGGCGTAAAAGGCCGGATCTGCTGGCAAAGCGGGTCGAAGCAGGGCTGAGCAGGGAAGAACAGCAGTTACTGGATGAATACAGGGCTGCATTGGATGCTGATCATGGTGATGATCAGTCCTGATGCAAACCGCAAGGGATAAATAATCAGTTCTGGTGCAGTGCAGTCACAACACCAGGGATAAACTCGGAGCGAGCGATGAACAGCAACAAAATCATTCAACAGATTGAGCAGGCACAGTTGAAAACCGACGTGCCACAATTCAGCCCCGGCGACACCGTGGTTGTACAGGTCAAGATCAAGGAAGGTGACCGTGAGCGTCTGCAGGCTTTCGAAGGTATTGTAATCGGCATTCGCAATCGTGGTCTGGGTTCATCGTTCACTGTTCGCAAGATTTCCCATGGTGTAGGTGTTGAGCGTACTTTCCAGACCCACAGCAAACAGGTTGACAGCATCACCCTGAAACGCCGCGGTGACGTACGCCAGGCCAAACTCTACTATCTGCGTGACCTTACTGGTCGTGCCGCACGTATCTCCGAAAAACTGGAGAAAAAGGCAGACTGAACTGCATGGCTGCAAGCCGCAACCATACAAAGAGAGAACGGGCGCCTGGCGCCCGTTTTCATTGGTGGCATCCCGGCATCCAGCCCCCGCTTGCACGTGTCGCATCAGTGCAATACAGTTCTGCTTTTCAAGGTCTGCTGCAACAGGCCAACCCCAATTCTGCGGAGTCAGTAAATGAATATGATCCGGATCCTGTCAAAGATACTTCTTTCCTTGTTGCTGACAGCTGCAGTTCTGCCGGCAGCCATGGCGCAGGCTGACGAAACTGCTGAAGTTACCGCCATCCGTGCCTTTCTCAGTATCAATCAGCCGAATATTGAAGTGCAGGGTATAGAGCCAAGCCCGATTGCAGGCCTTTACCAGGTCAATATCCAGAATGGTCGTACCATATTTGTCAGCAATGATGCACGTTTCCTGTTGCCGGGTGATCTTTATGAAGCAACGGAAGAGGGCTTGGTCAATCTTGGCGAGGACCACAGACGTATAGTCAGAAAGGAAAAAATTGCTGCCATTGATGAAAGCGAAATGATCACCTTTGCTGCCAGAGGTGAGCAGAAATACGTCATGACAGTGTTTACCGATGTCGACTGCCCCTATTGTCGCAAGCTGCATGGAGATATGGACGCACTCAACAATGCCGGCATTACTGTCAGGTATCTGGCCTTTCCCCGT
Source organism: Gammaproteobacteria bacterium (assembly GCA_030831125.1). GTDB lineage: Bacteria > Pseudomonadota > Gammaproteobacteria > Pseudomonadales > Pseudohongiellaceae > CAILUG01. The sequence continues at coordinate 1,966 of JAURLQ010000040.1, read as the reverse complement.
ACCGGTCTGGATACCAACGAATACCGCAAGATGGTTTCTACATGGTGTTCTGAAAATCGTGTGGCAATGCTGACCAGTGCAGAACGGGGTGGCGATGTGCCTGAAGCCGATTGCGATAATCCTGTGGCAGAGCACTATGCGCTTGGTCGTGAGGTCGGGGTAACCGGCACGCCGGCCCTGGTGCTGGAAGACGGTAGCATACTGATCGGTTACCGCGCTGCAGAAGATCTCATTCCCGGCTTGCTTGGCGAGTAAACAGCACTCCAGAGCTCAATAACAGCTGGGGTCGGTTTATCGACCCCTGAACACCCGGCACTGTTTGGGAAAACCCCCTGGCCCACGTATAATGCGCGCCTTTTGTGATGCCTGCCTGCAAGCAGCGCGGAGTTTCCCTTGAGTGCTATCAATATCGGTATCTGCGGCCTTGGTACTGTCGGTTACGGCAGTTACTGTGTATTGCGCAGCAACAGCCTGGAACTGGCGCGTCGCGTAGGCTGCGAAGTGCGGGTTTCCCATGTTGGCAGTCGGCGTCTGAGACCTGGCCAGGATATTGGTGAAACCAGATTCAGCACCGATGTATTTGCCGTGGTAGATGATCCACAAGTAGATATCCTGCTGGAACTCATCGGTGGCACAGGCATAGCCAAGGAAGTGGTCCTCAAAGCCATTGCCAACGGCAAGCATGTGGTCACCGCCAACAAGGCGCTCATTGCAGAATACGGCAATGAAATATTTGCAGCTGCCGCAGCCAGAAATGTGATGGTGGCCTATGAGGCTGCAGTAGCCGGGGGTATCCCGATTATCAAGGCCATACGCGAAGGACTTGCAGGTAACAGCATCCAGTGGCTGGCCGGTATCATCAACGGTACGGGCAACTTCATCCTTACTGAAATGCGGGAAAAGAGCCGCCCCTTTGCCGATGTGCTCAAGGAAGCGCAGGCGCTGGGTTATGCCGAAGCTGATCCCACTTTCGATGTGGAAGGCATAGATGCCGCGCACAAACTGACCATTCTGTCTTCCATTGCATTCGGTATTCCGCTGCAGTTCAGTAAAACCTATACCGAGGGTATATCCGGCATTACGCAGGAGGACATCCGTTATGCAGACGAACTTGGTTACCGTATCAAGCACCTGGGTATCAGTCGCAGGACAAAGAATGGCATAGAGTTGCGCGTACATCCGACACTCATAGATGAAAACAGCATACTGGCCAATGTGAACGGGGTGATGAACGCAGTAATGGTCAATGGCGATGCCGTGGGATCAACCCTGTATTACGGCGCCGGCGCCGGGGCAGCGCCCACGGCTTCTGCCGTTGTGGCCGACATCATTGATGTTGCGCGTATGATCTCCAGCCCTGAAAGCAGCGTTCCTGCACTGGCCTTCCAGGACGACAGTCTGTCGGATGTGCCAATTCTGGCAATGGGAGATGTGGAAAGTGCGTACTATCTGCGAATTGCAGCGCAGGACAAGGCGGGTGTGCTGTCTGACATCACCGAAATTCTGGGCGACTGCGAAATCAATATTGAAGCGATAATACAGAAAGAACCACGCGGACATGATGCCAGCAACCAGCGTGTGCCGGTCATCATCCTGACCCATGAAATCCGTGAAGCAGTGATGAACGAAGCCATCAGTCGCATGGAAAAACTCGAGGCAGTGGAAGGGCACATTACCAGGATCCGGGTGTTCAGACTGGATTCCTGAATTTGTAATGAATCAGATGTCGTGTTGGGGCGCGCATGTGCGCCCAAAAGATTTATCCGTAACACTGTAACCGGGAAAATCCCGGGCGCGCATTACAGTGCTCTCGTCCTTGAAATGAATATTCAGGCGTAATCAACTAACCCACCAACAATCAAAAGAGTAAAGAAGTGAAATACATCAGTACCAGAGGCAAAAGCCCTGAAGCAGGTTTTGAAGATGTGGTTCTTACCGGTCTGGCGCCGGACGGTGGACTCTACAT
>JAURLQ010000039.1 GCA_030831125.1 Gammaproteobacteria bacterium | reverse complement strand
CTGCTGTATGCCGCGATGCCACTGGAAACAACTTTCAATATGCAAGAACAAACATGACAAACATGGGACACCCACTCCGGACCCAGTGGCACCCGGCCTGCCAGGGTGAGCTCAGCTCGCTCGCTCTCGCTCCTCACCTGACTCCCCCTGCTTCGGCCTGATATACCCTGTTGTAGTGGGTGTCCTTTGGTTTGTTCTCCGGACCCAGTGGCACCCGGCCTGCCCGGATTATCTGAGGAGCCTTTCGAAAGCCCGGTTCAGCAGTTCCTGGGCCGGGTCTACCGGTGGTGTGGCTTCCTCTTCAGGTGCGGGCTGTGTGGTCCCCTCGTTGGCGCCAGGTGTTGTTACACCCTGGTTTTGTTGGGCAGGCACCCCAAGCCGATCCTGCAGGAACTCACCAAGACGTTGTTGCACGGCATTGCCCACTGCTGCAGCAAAGATGCTCTGTGCATCGGGCAGGCAGCGGGGATTGCTGATGTTGCCGGTGCAGGCGATCGGGAGCGAGTAACCCCCGATATCATATTCCTGCGCGTTGGAACTTACCGTCCCTTTGTCCACAATGGTGTTCAGCCTGAAATCGATATTGTCGTTGGCAAGATTGACCAGAGTGCCTGTGCCGTTTACCTGCCAGCCGGGTGCCTTGATCAGCAGGTCGTTGCTGCTGACGATACCCTGGTTCACATTCAGAGTGGCAGAAAAGGTTTCAAATTCAGTCTGCCCGCCCTGCGGCAACTGGACTAGCTGGCGGTTGCGGATCATGGTTTCTATGCGTCCAAGCGTATCGGCCACATCCACGCCCTGGAATACACCATCTTCCAGGGTTAGCGCACCGTTGCCACTGAGGTTCTGCTTGATGACACCAACAGTCTGGCCGCTGCCATTGAGCGAAAGCCGGATATTCCCCTTGCCACTGACATAGCTCGCATCCATGAAGTCCTGCAGCAGTGGTTCAAGATTGATTGTGCTCAGGGTGGCGTTGAGACTGCCTTGTGGCTGCTGCCCGGTAACATTCAGGCGAATGTCGCCATTGAAGCTGCCTTCATAGAGTGAAGCCTGGACTGGATTTAACGCAATATTGCCGTTCTCGGCATTGAGCTGGACGCGGATGTTACGCATCTGCAGACCACTGATGGTGAGCTGGCCGATGTTCACAGCACCCTGCAGGTTCATGGCCCGGAGTTGCTCAACCGGCAAGGCATCATCTGAAGCGTTTGTGGTGGCTGCACCGGAGGCCGAAGGAAGCGGTAAATAGCGGTCAGCATTGATGCTGTCGATATCAACAGCAAAGTTGCCGCTGCCGGTATTGAGGTCGCGCAGATCAACAGAGCCACTGATTGTGCTTTGATCCAGTTTCAGATTCAGCTGGTTGAGTACCATGCTGGTACTGCTGCCTGCAAAAGTGGTTGCAAGCGATACAGCCTGGAGTGTGTTGCTGTCGGCTGTTTCCGGTACCGGCAGATTCAGCTGTTGCATCAGACGGCGGGCATTGAATGTCGGGACAGAAACACTGCCATTGAAAGCAGCATCACCGGAGAGATTAGTGGCAGTGATATTCCCGGTCATATCCAGACCCAGGCCATTGAGTGAAAAGCTGTCAAGCTGGAGGCTGTTGTTGTCGAGATTGACCAGGGTGTCGGCACTCAGGCGCAGCGTTTGGGGAGTGTTGCCAAGCTGTGGACCGGCAGCAACCATGTCCAGATTCAGCGGGCTCAGCCTGACACTGCTGCTGGTGCCGTTGATGCGCACATCCAGATCCACGCTCTGCAGGACTTCTCCCAGTGCCTGCTGTTCTACCGCATTGAGTACCTGCGACAGATTGCTGCCCTGCAGTGAGAGCTGGCCATTGATACTGCCATTGCTGCCCTGCATGTTGCGGGCACTCAGATTGCCATTCAGGCTGAAGCCCAGCATGCTGGCCTGCAGGGCAGGCAGCTGGATGTTGCCGCTTTGCATGTCGGCATCAAAACTGGTGGACATACTGAAACTGCGGTTGTTCACGCCATTACGCAACTGGCGACCGTACTGGTTGAGGGCGTTATCGGCACCGCCTTGCAATTGTCCGGCAACCTGCATCAGCAGGGGCAGGTCATTACCCTGCGCATTCAGCTGGCCCTGCAGGCGGGGCGTATCGGTATTGATATTGCTGCCTGCCATGTTGCCACTAATGCTTGATCCCAACAGACTTGCTTCCAGAATCGGTATGTTCAGATTGCCGTTGCGCATATCTGCAGCAAAGCTTGTTTCGATGTTGAAATTCTTTTCGGGCAGGCGGCTCAGTTCCCGCCCGTACTGTGTCAACTGACCATTGCGCCCGCCCTGCAGCATGCCTGCGACTTCGATGAGTGTAGGCAAGTCAGGACCGGAAGCGGTCAGGCGCCCGTTTATTGACGGGTCATCCGAGTCAAACCGTTCAACAGCCAGATTGCCGCTGATGTCGGCATTGAGCAGATTTACAACAAACGTGGGGATGTTCAGCGAACCGTTGCCCAGGTCTGCTTCAAGATCGGCGTCTATACTGAACGATCCGTTCAAGCTGGCAACACGTTCTGCCAGATCATTCTGTTCGATAATGCGGAACACCACAGCCAGATCCTGCCCGGCAAGATCCAGGCTGGCAGTAATAGCGGGTGAGTCGGAAGTGAATCGCGAAACATCAACTGATGCTTCAAGATGGGCATCTAGCGCATTAAGCACCAGAGATTCGAGCTGCAGTGTATCGGCATCCATGTCTGCATGCAGTGCAGTACTCAGGTTGATAGCTGCTGTACCTCCGGGCACAGTTGGCCCGCTCAGCCTTGCCTCCATGAGCAATGGAGCAAGATCGTAACGTTCGTTATCAATGTCATAGATAACGGTTCCGGTAAGCGCCATGCTGGCAGCAAGCTGGGGTGTGCGCGAGGAGGCCTGCAGGCTCATGCGAATATCCAGCGGTGCTCCATATACCAGTTCGCCAATACTTGCATTGAAGTCGCTTACTTCATAATGGTTGCCATCAGCCTGGTTGTCATAGACCAGAGAAGTGTTGCGTATATCAACACCACCTATAATGAGATTGTCGAGGAAAGCGCTGTCACCCGGGCTGCCTGCCGGTTCATCGCTGGCGTTGCTGCCCATGTCGTCCAGATTACTTGTGCCATTCCCGGCTACTTCAATATTGAGGGCCACGCCATCCAGAATTACGGTATCTATTTCATACTGCTGGTTCAGCAGGGGCATGAGCTTGATACGAAACTCTGCATGGTCGGCCTGGAGCAGGGGAGTGTTACTGAAGCCGGGGGCATTGCTGATACTCAGGTCGTTGACCGACAGGGCCAGCCAGGGGTAAAGCTCAAGGGTGATGTCGCCGCCAAGGGCAAGTGTGCGACCGGTTGCCTCGTTGAACCTTGCGGCAATGAAGTCCTTGTTTTCATTGGGATCCCAGGAAAGGACGTAATACATGGCCAGTACAAGCAGGAATACCAGCAGGGCAAAAAGGGAACCGATGATTTTCAGTAATCTGGGCATGGGTCAACTCGAGGTTGTTGGCTATGGCATTTCAATAATGGAAAAATGATTTGGGGCTGGTTTACAGTAGTTGCTTGCGCGACACGCTGTAAACACGGTCCAGCCACCCGCAAATGCGGGTGTCGTTGCACAATGCAGCAAGCTACGCTTGCTATGCGGCATTGCTCCACCCATGCCGCAGACGGTCGCTCAAGCATCTACTGTAAACCGTTATCAACTACAGTCTCTTTTTCAAAATACAAGCACTACTTGACACATTCTGGCACATTGCATTTTTTCAATTCTAGCAACTGTTCACTTAACAGATTGTGAATTCTGTCTGCAAAGCGCTGTAAGAACCTGGATTACTTTGTAACATGGCAACCTGATTCGATATTCTATGCCAGGACTATTCATGGAACTCAAGTTGCTTGCCACCGTCTTTGCCACTGTTTTTATTGCAGAATTGGGAGACAAGACCCAATTGGCCACCCTGCTGTTTGCTGCCGATCGTGAGGTCAGCAAGTGGACAGTATTTGCGGGCGCCTCCCTGGCCCTGATTGCCACGTCTGCAATAGGGGTGTTGGCGGGTTCTGCGGTCAGCACTCTGGTCAGTCCGAAACAACTGCAACTGGTTGCAGGGCTCGGTTTCATGGGGATAGGGGTGTGGACCCTGATCGGGGCAGTGCGCTGAGCTGTCAGTAACAGGTGCCTTGCGATCATCAACAAAGAGTCTCAAACTCGGTTCAACATGCCTGATCTGTGCGGTGTCAGTCAGTTAATCCGGACCCGGGAGCGCCAATGAAATTCTACCAATTGGGCAGCCAGCTTGCGCTTGCCTGTACGGCAGTGTTGCTGTCTGCCTGTTCGGGCAATGATGAAAATGCCACCGCATCGAACGGAGAGCAGACTGATGGAAAGGAAACAGTGGTTATGGTGGAGCCAACAGGCATGCGCGTAGATGACAACCCATTTTTTACGGTCAGTGAACTGGATCTGCAGTATCCCCGTTTCGACCTGATCCGTAATGAACACTACCGTCCGGCATTTCTTGAGGGTATGAAGCAGCATCTGGCGGAAATAAGTGAAATCACTTCCCAAACGGCCTTGCCGACTTTTGCCAATACGATAGTGCCTCTGGAAATTTCAGGTCAACTGCTCAACAGGGTTGCAACAGTATTCTTTTCGCTGGGCTCGGCACATACCAACGACAGCATCCAGAAACTTGAAATCGAGATATCACCGCTGTTGTCTGCACACAATGACAGCATACTGTTCAACAGTGCTCTCTTTGCCCGCGTAAAGGCGGTTTATGATTCACTTGATAATGCAGGCCTTGACAGTGAATCTGCGCGACTTGTGGTAGAGACATACAAGGATTTCATTCGTGCCGGTGCCATACTGAATGTTGATGGCAAGGAAAAATTGCGGGCTATAAATAATGAGCTGGCAGAACTCGGTACTGTTTTTGACCAGAATGTACTGAAGGAAGTAAACGAAAGTGCCATCACTGTGGACAATCGGGAGGATCTGGCAGGATTTTCCGACGCTCAAATAGAAGGTGCAAGCGAGGCGGCAGAGGCAAGGGGGCTGAGTGGCAAATTTGTGATTCCCCTGCTTAATACCAGTGGCCAACCTGCGCTTTCAGAACTGGCAAACAGGGAATTGCGCCAGCATATTCTGGAAACATCCCTGGGCAGAGGCAGCAGTGGAGGGGCTTACGACAATACCCGGGTACTGAGCCGAACTGCGCGACTCAGGGCAGAAAGGGCACAGTTACTTGGTTATCCCAACCATGCTGCATACGTGCTTGAAGAGCAGACGGCACAAACGGTTGAAGCTGTGAACCTGCGACTTGCCACCTTGACACCACCAGCCATTGCCAATGCAAGGCGGGAAGCAGAAGAACTGCAAACCATGATCCGGCAAGAGGGGGGTGATTTCAAACTTGCTGCATGGGACTGGGCCTGGTATTCGGAAAAGGTCCGGCAGGCACAGTTCAGTTTTGATGAAGCCCGGCTCACCCCCTTTCTCGAATTGGACAATGTGCTGCACAAAGGGGTCTTTTACGCAGCCAGCCAGATCTACGGAATCACATTTGCCGAGCGTAATGATCTGCCGGTTTATCAGGAGGATGTGCGGGTTTTCGATGTGACCGATGTTGATGGTACAAGACTGGCGATCTACATCCTGGATCCATTTGCCAGATCCAGCAAAAGAGGAGGCGCATGGATGAATGAATATGTTGCCCAGTCAACCCTCATGGAGACCCGGACGGTTGTGGCCAACCATCTTAATATACCCAGACCTCCGGACGGTGAGCCTGTCTTGATGAAATTCGATGAAGTGATCACCTTGTTCCATGAATTCGGCCACGCGCTGCATGGCATGTTTTCAAATGTTACCTATACGACATTCTCCGGTACCAATGTGCCTAGCGATTTTGTCGAATATCCGTCGCAGGTCAACGAAATGTGGGCCGTCTGGCCTGAAGTGCTCCGCAACTATGCCGTGCATCATGAAACCGGGGAGCCAATGCCTGCTGAATTACTGGACAAAGTGTTGGCCAGCAGAAAGTTCGGCCAGGGTTTCGCTACCAGCGAATACCTGATGGCGGCATTGACCGACATGGCGCTGCATACGCTGCAGCCAGAAGAAGTACCATCAGCTGAGCAGTTGATGCAATTCGAGGCTGATACCTTGTCAGCGGCAGGTGCCAGGATGGATGCCTTGCCTCCACGTTATCGACTGCCCTATTTTTCTCACATCATGGGAGGTTATGCGGCCGGGTACTATGCCTATATCTGGAGTGAAGTGCTTGATGCAGACACTGTTTCATGGTTCAGGGAAAATGGCGGCATGTCGCGAGAGAATGGCCAGCACTTCCGCGAGACCCTGTTATCCAGAGGGGGCAGTGAAGATGCCATGGCCCTGTTCATGGCTTTCAGGAGCAGGGAGCCTGATATTGCCTCTTTGCTGGAACGGCGTGGGCTCGATTCTGGAATGCAGTGAGCAGGGTAAAGTTATCTGGAAAGCATCCTTGATTTCCCGATTTCCTGCTGGAAAAGTAATTGTCCTTTCAGTAAGAATCCGGCAAAAAAACCATAGATCACAGAAATAAACGAATGGATAGTGAGAATAATGGAAGACCTCGTGGAATTGAGTCAAAAAATCCACACTTTCAGGCAGGCGCTGACAAATAATCCTGATTAGCTGGAGAATTCCGGAGCCATGGAAATGACTCTGCGGCAACCGACAGGTGCAAGTGAGTTCTACAGAGCTTCGCCCTGAAGCGGGTTTCAGCTGTAAAGTGCTGCTCCGCCGTCCACGCGAATGATTTCACCCGTAATGTAGGAGGCATTCAGCAAGAACATCACGGCATGGGCAATGTCGTCAGGGCTGCCTATGCGGCCACATGCGGTTTTTGCCAGACGCTCCGCTTTTTCTGTTTCACTCAAACCACCTTCATATTCAGGCCAGAGAATGGCTCCTGGTGCAATGCCGTTTACCCGTGTCGAGGGAGCCAGTTCTCGCGCCAGTGAACGTGTCATGTTGGCAAGCGCTGCCTTGGCCATTGTGTAAGGTGTAAATTCGGGGATGCCGAATCCGGAAGTGCTGTCGATCAGGTTGATTACATTGCCCTTGTGCCTTGCCAGAGCCTCCCGCAACTGCTGGCAGAGAAACAAGGGTGCCCAGGCGTTGCTGCCCATAAGCTTTCTGCAGTCATCCTCACTGACAGTATCTAGCGGTGTCGGATAGAAAAGTGATGCATTGTTGACCAGCACATCCAGTCTTCCCCAGCAGGATATTGCCTGTGCTGCAAGGTGCCGTATTTCATCAGTAGTGAGCAGATCGGCCTGCAGACATACAGCACTGGCAGCTCTTGTTGCATTGAGTTCATGCGCCAGTGCCTCAGAAGCGGCTGCTGAACGGTTATAGTGAATAATGACGCTGTAACCTGCCTGATGCAGATGTCTGGATATGCAGGCACCAATGCGATGTGCAGCACCTGTAATGAGGGCAACAGGTGCCGGGCTAGTCGGTGCGTGGCTACCGGATTCGGGATCGTTCATTGTTCACTGGTCAGGTACTGTTCTATGAGCTTCATACGTGCCTCGCGTATGATCGGACCAGCATTGTCGGGGTTACCATGCTGTGCAAGCAGTTCCCTGTTGTTGATGCCACGCAGGACCGACAGCAAATTGCGGAGCAGTCCGGCCTGGGGATAGGGGCGATTCTCAAGAGCTGTCCTGCCACGGGAATCTGCTTCGCAGGCCAGCAGAAACTGTTCAAAACGGTCCGGGCGGCGAAAAGCATCAACATGCTCAAGTGTTTCCAGCAGTTCGCCGGCTGAATGTCGTGTGGCACGATGGCAACGTGTATGGAAGCGGCTGACCAGTATGCCCAGCTCAAGATATTCATTGGGAATACGCAGCCGCTCACCAATGTTGCCGATCAGGACTGCACCGCGTTCTTCGTGCCCGGTATGGGAAGGCCAGATTTCCCGGGGTGTTGTACCTTTGCCCAGATCATGCACAAGGGCAGCAAAACGTACCACAGGGTCCTGACTCAACAGTGCGGCCTGCTGCAGCACCATGAAGGTGTGAATGCCGGTGTCAATTTCCGGGTGGAAGTGGGCAGGTTGAGGTACTCCGAAGAGTGCTTCCAGCTCACCCATCAATACTCCAAGGGCGCCACAGTCTCTGAGTAATCCAAAAAAGACATGAGGCGCAGCTGTTGACAGGGCCGCATGCATTTCCTGCCAGATACGTTCCGGAACCAGATGTGTCAGCTCACCACTGTGGGTGATATCCTTCATCAGGGCCATTGTTTCTGGTGCAACCCTGAAACCGAGATCGGCGAAGCGAGCAGCAAAACGGGCAACGCGCAGTACACGCAGCGGATCTTCTGCAAAGGCAGGGGAAACATGACGCAGGATGCGCGCTTCCAGATCTGCCTGCCCACCGTAGGGATCTATCAGCTCACCGCTTTCACTTTCGGCCAGTGCATTGATGGTCAGATCACGGCGCAGCAGGTCTTCTTCCAGGGTCACCTGTGGTGTGGCGAATACTTCAAATCCCTTGTAGCCCTTGCCACTTTTGCGCTCGGTTCGGGCAAGTGCATACTCCTGTTTGCTTTGTGGATGCAGGAATACCGGAAAGTCACGGCCAACCTGCTGGTAACCCAGTTGCAGCATTTTCTCAGGTGTGGCGCCCACCACTACCCAGTCCCTGTCTTTTACAGGCAGACCAAGCAGCTTGTCCCTTACGGCACCGCCAACCAGATAGGTTTTCATGAGCAGTTCAATAATTGTCCTGTGAGCAATCGATACTGATGCGTTCGTTGGTCTGCAGATTCAGTGCAGTCAGGCAGCGTCCCCAGACGCATCCGGTATCCAGTGCCTGGATTTCAGGTTTGCCTGTATGTCCCTGAAGTGTAGCCCAATGCCCGAAGAGGATCATCCGGCCGGGTTTGAGCTGCTGGAATTCATACCAGGGGCGAAAGCCCGGTGGTGCAGTTTCTGCGCCGGTTTTGACCATCAGATTAAGTTTGCCATTTTCATCACAAAAACGGATGCGCGTCAGGACATTGGTTATGACACGCAGGCGTTCCAGGCCCTGAAGATTTTTTTTCCAGGTGTCGGGGGTGTTGCCATACATGGCAACCAGAAAAGGTTTGTAATTGTCACCATGCAATGCTGCTTCGACTTCAGCTGATCTGGCCATGGTTTTGCGGAATTTCCAGCCTGGAGAAATCCCGGCATGGACCATAAGGATTTTTTTCCTGCCCAAATCTGTATCCACATTTGCCCGCCAGGCAAGCGGGTGCATGCGCACCCACTCAAAAAGTTCGCTGCAATCGGGTGAATCAAGCAAGGCTCTCAGATATCTGGTTTTACCATCGGTATATGCCCCACAGGCAGTGGCCAGAAAATGCAGGTCGTGATTGCCAAGTACTGCAGTGAATGCAGTGCCGAGTGAGCGCAGGAACCGGAGTGTTTCAAGAGACTGGGGTCCCCGGTTGATCATGTCTCCCGCGCTCCAGAGTCTGTCGGCAGCGGGATCAAAATTAACCTTTTCGAGAAGGCGACACAGTGGCTCATAACAACCCTGGATATCGCCAACAACGTAGATAGCCACAACAGGGCCTAATGAAGCATGTGGGGAACTGCGAGAACAAAAAGTGGAATGGGCGCCTGGAATTTTTCACCAGACTCATCCACCAGCGTATAACTGCCTCTCATGTCTCCGGTTTCAGTTTCGATAACGGCGCCGCTTGAATACTGATAGCGCTGGCCAGGATGGATAAGAGGTTGTTGTCCGACAACACCTGGTCCTTCTACTTCCTGCACCTTGTTGTTCTGGTCGGTAATGATCCAGTGTCGACTCAGCAGGCGAACACTGTCATCCCTGTGATTGGTAATTGTTATCGTATAGGCAAAGGCAAATGACTTGCGTGCCGGGTCTGATTGCTGTCGCAAATACTGGGTGCTGGCAGTAACTTCAATACCACAGGAGGGGATGGGAGTGCGGCTCAATGCGTGGATCCATGCTGATCAAGAATGTCGGCAATTCTAGCATAGTCAGCCAGAGACAGATTTTCGGGCCGAAGCGAAAGATCAACGGGTAGCTTGTCGAGAGCTGTATTGTCCAGCCAATGTTTGAGGGTATTGCGAATTGTCTTGCGTCGCTGGCTGAAGGCCTGTCTCACAAGCTGTTCAAACAGTGCGTAATTGTTGACCGGGCAGGGAAGCGTTGCCCATGGTGTGAGCCTGACTATAGCGGATTCCACTTTTGGCTGGGGATTGAATGCATGCGGGGGAACGCGGAACAGTTTTTCCACCCTGCAGTGGTACTGCATCATGATGCTCAGCCTGCCGTAGTCGGGATTTCCCGGTCCGGCAGCCAGCCTCTCAACGACTTCAAGCTGTAACATGAATACCATGTCACTGATCAGGTCGCGGTATTGCAGCAAATGAAAAAGCAGGGGCGTGGAAATGTTGTATGGCAGGTTGCCGAGTATCCGCAGGCATCGTTGACCCTGGCAAAGAGTGCTGAAGTCTACCTTGAGGACATCACTTTCAATGAGAGTGAAGCCTTCATGGGTGCTGTAACGTGCCCTGAGTCCTGAGGCCAGATCGCGATCAATTTCGACTACGGTCAGTTTTCCGGATCTGGCCAGTAGCGGGGCTGTTATCGCACCCAGTCCGGGTCCGATTTCGATCAGCACCTGACCTTCATCAGGTTTGATGGCGTCCACTATCCGGCTGATGATGTGTTCATCCTGCAGAAAGTTCTGACCGAAGCGTTTGCGTGCCCTGTGCGGAAATCCCTGCTTCAAGTTATCTCCCTGCGTCCTGCATCTGCAGTGCTGTTTCAATGGCATGAAACAGGCTGCCCGGATCTGCCTTG
>JAURLQ010000038.1 GCA_030831125.1 Gammaproteobacteria bacterium | reverse complement strand
GGGAAGGATGCAGCCCCGTCATGGATGGCGGGGTTCCCCACTTCCTTGTGGGTTTGTATGCATCATGAGTCCAGAATCAGACATATTCGGTTAAGGATGAGCGTGACCAGTCTCGAAGGATGAGATTTTCACAGGGACGGCCCCTTACTGATTTGGCTACCCAAGGCTTGACTGGGCAGATCTGCGCTGTTGCACAGCTTCTGCAAGCTCACCCAGAAGTACATCCGTAGTATCCCAATCCATACAGGCATCCGTAATACTCTGTCCGTACATGGGTTTTTGGCCCTCGATCAGTTTCTGGCTGCCTCCGACAAGATGGCTTTCCAGCATCAAGCCTGCGATATGGTGGTTGCCCGAAGCGATCTGCCCGGCAAGATCCCTGCACACCGTGGCCTGACGCACATGATCCTTTCCTGAATTGGCATGGCTGCAATCGACCAGCACACCAGTTGGCAGGCCTGCTTTTTCAAGCTTGTTTACGGCATCACTGATGCTTTCCGGATCATAATTGGGGTGTTTGCCTCCCCGAAGTATCAAATGACAGTCCGGATTTCCGGCAGTCTGGAAAATGGCTGAATGGCCTTCCTTGGTTACTGAAAGAAAATGATGCGGATGTGCTGCAGACCCTACGGCATCAATCGCAATCTGGGTATTGCCACTGGTGCCATTCTTGAAGCCCACAGGGCAAGAAAGGCCTGAGGCCAGTTCACGATGGCATTGTGACTCTGTAGTCCTTGCGCCGATGGCTCCCCAGGAAATGAGGTCCGCTATGTACTGGGGGCTGATCAGGTCGAGATACTCGGTACCAGCCGCAACACCCTGGTTTGCCAGCTGCAGCAGCAGGTTACGCGCAAGCCTGAGCCCATCGTTGATGCGGAAACTGTTGTCCAGTCCCGGATCATTGATCAGGCCTTTCCAGCCAACAGTAGTGCGCGGTTTTTCGAAATAGACCCGCATGATGATACAGAGGTCCTTTTCATAGGCGCTGATCAGCGGTTTGAGCCGGGATGCATAATCCAGCGCCGCTTCAGGATCATGAATCGAACAGGGGCCGGCTATAACCAGCAGACGGTCGTCCTCACCCCGGAGGATTTGCTGAATGGCACTGCGGAATTTGAGTACTGTGGCAGTGGCCTCGGGTGTGATCGGGAATTCCCTGATGAGCTGTGCTGGTGGCAGCAGCTCTTTCATTTCAACTATGCGTGTATCGTCTGTTTTACCGGTATTTGTGTTATTCGCTTGGGTATTCATTTGCCTTCTTCTCTGGATAGGTGCCGGGTCTTATCCGGCAACCTTTGCAATGTTCAGTTTCAGTGTGTGCTCATCGATGTCGAAACCGGTAAATCGCTCACTGTCTTCCAGCTGCTTCAGTTCAGTCGCAAGTGTTTCCCGGCTGATATATTCGGCATGTGCCTCAATCGCCCTTGAAAGCGCTTCTGAAGCACTGAATGCAATGGAAATCCGGTCTGCTACATTCAGGCCGATATCCTTGCGCGTTTTCTGGATCCGGCTGACCACTTCCCTTGCCAGTCCTTCATTGATCAGATCCTGGTCAAGCTGACAATTCATGTCGATAGAGATGAATCGGTTGGAGAGTGCGTCAGTACCGGGCAGTGCTTCACGGAATACCAGAATGTCTTCTGCCGTGAAATTTTCGCTTTCAAGCGCAAGTTCACCACAGTCCTGCAATGCCTTGAGCTGTTTGCTGCCAAGCCCTTCTATCAGTTTGCGGAAATGTCCGAAATTCTTGCCCAGACGTTTGCCCAGCACAGGAGAATTCGGTTTGGCATACAGCCGGATATACAGGTCTTCCGCGGTGCTGTAGTTGATCGTTTTGACATTCAGTTCACCACGTATATAGGTTTCCAGGCGCGAGATTTCATCGAGCATTTCCTGGTCTTCATGGATGATGGTCAAACAGCTCAGCGGAACCTTGGTCTTGATTTTTACCTGATTGCGTTTCTGTCGTCCCAGCAGAATGATGTTCTGCATGCGGGAAACAGCTGCTTCCAGCACAGGCTGGATCAGACTACCCTGGGGTTTCGGGTATTTACAAAGATGCACTGATGAAGGTGCATCACTTCCGCCAGGTCCCAATGGCAACAGCTGCTGATACAGATGTTCGGCAAGGAAAGGGGCGAATGGCGCCATACCAACCGTCAGTCCGTGCAGTGTCTGGTAGAGTGTCTGGTAGGCAGCAGACTTGTCCACTGTCATGCCTTCCACCCAGAACCGGCTTCGATTCAGGCGAATGTACCAGTTGGTCAGTTCTTCTATGAATTCGAAGAGGGCTGGTACCACGTTGTACAGGCGATAGCCTGCCATTTCAGTTTCAACATTGGTCAGCAGTGACTGCAGACGTGACAGTATCCACTGGTCAGTGATGTTTCCTGAAGGTGTTGCATCAGCCGCAGCCTGCCAGTTGTCGATCTCTGCATAGGTCTGGAGGAATTTGAAGCTGTTGTACCAGGGCAACAGGGCCCGACGGACCATGTCCTTCACGCCGCTGTCCGCAAAACGCTGTTCTTCGGCTTTTACCAGCCCGGAATTGATCAGGTACAGTCTCAGGGCATCGGCGCCATATTCCTCCATCAGGACATCAGGAGGGGTGTAGTTCTGCAAGCGCTTGGACATTTTCTTGCCGTCTTCGGCCATAACTATGCCATTTACAATCACATTCTTGAATGAAGGTTTGTCAAACAGTGCAGTACTCAACACCAGCAGCGTGTAGAACCAGCCCCTGGTCTGGTCGAGCCCTTCTGCTATGTACTCTGCCGGGAATCCTGCCTCGAACAGTTTCTGGTTCTCGAATGGATAGTGTAGTTGGGCATAGGGCATTGAGCCGGATTCAAACCAGCAGTCGAGCACTTCGGGTATACGGCGATAGACACCTTCTTCACCATCACGTGTGAATGTCAGTTCGTCGACAAATTCACGATGCAGATCTCCTGCCAATACACCGGTAAAATCCTGCAGTTCGGCGATTGAGCCGATACAGACACTGTTGCCGGTGACATCATTGATCCAGATGGGCAGTGGTGTGCCCCAGTAGCGGTTACGGGAGATGCACCAGTCGATGGCACCTTGCAGCCAGTTACCCATGCGGCCATTCCTGATGTGTTCAGGCACCCAGTTGATCTGCTGGTTGTTGGCAACAAGCCGCTCACGCATCTGTTCCACTTTTACATACCACGACGGAATGGTGCGATAGATGATGGGTGTATCGGAGCGCGGACAGAAAGGGTAGGCATGCACTATGGTTTCCTGCAGCAACAGTTTGCCTTCTTCTTTCAGACGTTTGATCAGTGCCTTGTCGGCATCCTTGACATAGACTCCTGCAAAATCCGGCACTTCACTTGTGAATTTGCCTTCGAAGTCGATAGGACAGACGACGGTTTTCACACCATTACCCTGCATGACCCTGAAGTCGTCTTCACCAAAGGCAGGTGCCTGATGAACAATGCCTGTGCCACTTTCCGTGCTTACATAGTCATCGGCAAATACAGTGAAAGCACCTTCCGCAGCCAGATCACTGAAATAAGGGAACAGGGGTTCGTAACGTTTGCCAATCAGCTCTGCACCACTGCAGGTAGACTCAACTTCATACTCCCTGTTCTTGCCAAGCTGCTCCAGACGTGCACTTGCCAGGTAGATCAGTTTGCCGGTTTCCCTGTCGCGCACCAGACTGTATTCAATGTTCGCATTCACACACAGGCCAAGGTTGGATGGCAGGGTCCACGGCGTGGTTGTCCAGGCAGCCATGTAGGCATCTTCATCCCGGAGTCTGAACAGAACGGTTACGGCAGGGTCCTGCACATCCTGGTAATTTGACCCGGCTTCGAAATTCGACAGCACGGTACCCAGCGCAGTGGAAAAGGGGACAACCTTGACGCCCTGATAGATCAGCCCCTTGTTCCAGAGCTGTTGCATGACCCACCACACGGACTCCATGAAAGAAGGGTCCATGGTCTTGTAGTCGTTTTCAAAATCAACCCAGCGGCCGATGCGTGTGATGGTTTTCTGCCATTCGGCCGTAAAACGCTGGACTATCTTGCGGCATTCATCGTTGTAGCCTTTTATGCCCAGCTTCTCCACAGCCTGCTGTGAGGACATGCCGAGTGACTTGTCTATTTCGTGCTCGATAGGCAGACCATGGCAATCCCAGCCAAAACGGCGCTGCACGTAATAACCCTGCATGGTGTAATAGCGGGGGATGATGTCTTTGAGCGTTGATCCCACCAGATGCCCGTGATGGGGCAGGCCAGTCGCAAATGGCGGGCCATCATAGAAAATATAGGGTGGGCAGTCCCTGGTCTGGTCAAGGGACTGCTGGAAGGTATTGTTTTCACTCCACAAACGCAGCACATCATGTTCCGCCTGCACGAAGGAAAAACTGTCGTTGTTACTGCTTTCAGTGGCTTCTGTCACGGCCGCTCCTGCTGCTGTTGTCCTGCTTGTTCGGGGCTGTGCCCCGGATTGATGGAATTTTGCTCCGTCTCTGCCGGCAAGTTCGCCCGACACGCGATTTACGCCGGCCGGGTAAAAAAAAACCCGCCTCTGGGCGGGTTTTTCAGCGAATACCTGAGGCTTCAACCCACCTTGCGGTGTCGAATAATGATAAAAACAAAGGCGTAGAACGGGCTGAATTTCATGGAGGCGAAGCATAGTGCTTCAGGCTTCAATGTCAAGAGCTATTCTTCAGAAATTCAGGGACTTATTGCCATAATCTTCATTTTTTTACGTTTGCGGCAGGTATGCTTGCGCACCGTTTATCGCCATCGGGTTTGCCGTCAGGATGCAGGACTGGTTTTCCGGCTTGCCACCTTGAAGCTTCCGGCAAAGTTGGGCCTGATAATTGCAAAGCCTGAACAGGCCCGGCGACATGTTGTGCTTTGAACTGCCCCTCAGGACAGTCCCCGGCAGGATGCTGCCCAATTATCAGGCGCAAATGCACCAGATTTGGGCGTAACATAGATAATGAATTCCCCAATAGCAGTAATGATATCGAGTCAGTCATGGTGACAAAGGAGTCTCTGGATACAGAAAGGCTTGATCTGCTTCTGGGTTTGTCAGGAATAGCCAGCGAATTTATCGAATTTTCCGGTAATCATGCCAGGATTTCCCTGGAAAGCAGACTGCATGTTCTCAGTGCCATGGGAATAATCATCAATTCGCCCTGTGATCTGGAAAAGGCAATTGAGGCGCAGGAAACTTCCATGCTGCACCAGTGGTTGCCTGCAACCACGCTGACGGACCCGGATCAGGGTTTACTGAACCTGACTGTTGATCCCGATCTGGAAAACCGTGAGTTTTCCTGGGAACTCAAACTTGAAAACGGTGAAACAAGGCAGGGAACAGTCAATCTTTCATTGCTGGAAACCGCAGGCAGACATACCGCTGGAGACAGGACTTTCATCAGTAAACATTTTTCCCTCGGTGCCTTGCCTGTAGGGTATCACCAGCTTTCGCTGGTCAATGAGAACAGGAAATGTACAACTGAGCTTGTAGTGCCTCCCCTGAAGACCTGGCAACCACCTTTTCTCAATAAAGGGGGGAAGTGTTGGGGGCTGTCTGTGCAACTGTATTCAGTAAGGACCGCCCATAACTGGGGGATTGGTGACTTTGCCGACCTTATGGCATTGCTTGAATACGCGGCCGGGGGTGGTGCAGATTTCATTCTGCTGAATCCGCTGCATGCTTTGGATCTTCGATATCCCGAGAATGCCAGTCCTTACAGTCCGAGTGACAGACGCTTTCTCAATCCCCTGTACATTTCACTGCCACTCTGTGCGGAATTCAGCCAGGAAGCGGTGCAGAGTGTCTACAACAGCGCAAAGTGGCAGGCTGGACTCGCCAATGCGCGCAATTCAGACAACGTCGATTACGGGACGGTTTGCAGGTTGAAGATGGAACTGCTGGGGCTGATGTTCACAGAATTCCAGAAGGACAACTGTGCACGTAATCATGAATTCAACTCGTGGGTATCTGACGAGGGGCCGTGCCTGACGGGTTTTGCTGATTTTCAGGCCCGGCGCTGCACTTTTCCAGAACTTGTGGCAGGCAATTCCCGCTTTCAGCTTTATCTCCAGTGGCTTGCACGGCAGCAGCTGAAGTCCTGCCAGCAAAGGGCGCTCGATGCAGGCATGAAAATCGGTCTGGTCAGGGATCTCGCGGTAGGCAGCAGTGCTGACGGCAGTGAAGTACAGGAAAACCCCGGGCTTTTCTGCCTTGATGCAAGAATTGGTGCGCCGCCGGACTATTACAACCCGCAAGGTCAGAACTGGGGGCTGCCGCCACTGCATCCAATGGCACTGCAGGAGAATCGCTTCCGGATTTTTATCGATCTGCTCAGAGCCAACATGCAGGATTGTGGTGCCTTGCGTATAGATCATGTGATGGCCTTGATGCGTCTTTGGTGGTGTCCGATGGACGGCACCAATGCCACGGGCGCCTATGTGCATTACCCTGTAGAAATGCTGTTTGCCCTGCTGCGCCTTGAAAGTGTACGCCACCAGTGTGCTGTTATAGGTGAGGACCTGGGCGTTGTACCACCTGAAATCCGCAGTTATCTGGATGACGGTGGCATATATTCAAATTGTGTCTTCTATTTCGAAAAATACGATGGCTGGCATTTCAGGAAACCTGAGCATTACAAGGAGCAGGCGCTTGCCATGATTGCCAATCATGATACGGCAACACTCAAGGCCTGGTGGAACTGCAGCGATCTGGCTCTCAGAAGAAAGATCGGGTTGATCCCGAGTGATGAGAATCTTGCCAACGACCTTGATTGGCGCAATGGTGAAAAGGAGCAATTGCTTGTATGGTTGCAGGAGCAAGGACTGCTTCCGCCACTGTGGAACACGAGTGACTCGGCACGACCATTCGATAGCAGCCTGCTACTGGCACTGGTCAGTGCCTGTGCAAGGATATCCTCCCGCCTGGTTTCCCTTCAGCTGGATGACATTGCCGGAGCAGAAGAACCGGTGAATATTCCCGGCACTTCCTCGGAATATGCCAACTGGCGCAGGAAGTTGCCACTGGAACTGGATGAAATATTTTCCCGTGAGGATACAGCAGCATTGCTGCATGCCATGTCTGCTACGCGGAAACCAAAAGAATTGAGCATTAAAACTGATGAAATCTGAAACACAGGGATCACCACGCAGTACCCGTGCCTCCGGGAGTGCTGACAAATATTCGCTGATCCCCGCAGAAAAGGTGAATCTGCTGGTCAAGGGCCGATATGTAGATGTTTTTGGCACGCTTGGCATGCATGCACATGAATCCGGGCAACGACAGGTTTCCGTTTTCCTGCCAGGTGCGCAGGAAGTGGAAGTTATTTCTCCTGCGGGCAGGAGCTCACTTGGCAAGCTGGCAAAAGTGCATGAAGAGGGACTGTTCAGTGGTCTGGTTGATCGCAGGAAACAGGTGCCCTACAGGCTGCGTGTAAGTTATCCGCTGGCAGTGGTCGAAATTGATGACCCTTATCGCTTTCCCAGTTTGCTGGATCCTGCAGATCTCTATCTTTTCAACAATGGTACACAGGAGCAGGCTTGGCGATTCATGGGGGCCAATCACAGGATCTGTGATGATGTTGAAGGCCTTATGTTTGCAGTCTGGGCACCCAATGCAAAACGGGTTTCTCTGGTCAGTGATGTAAACAACTGGGACGGCAGGGTACATGTCATGCGGTTGCACCCGGGCAGTGGAGTCTGGGATATCTTCCTGCCGGGCGTGGAACCAGGCACAACCTACAAGTTCGAGATACTCAATCACGATGATCGTCTGCTGCCACTGAAGGCCGACCCCTATGCAAGGCAGATGGAATTTCGTCCCGGCACTGCTTCGGTAGTTCCCGCGAGACAGAATTACCAGTGGCAGGACAGCAAATGGATGCAAAGTCGCAGGGAACAGGATTCCCATGGCAGTGCTGTCAGTATCTACGAAGTACAGCTGGGATCATGGAAGCGCAATGGTGAGGACGGAACAGGCTATCTGGGTTACAGGGAGCTTGCAGAGGATCTTGTTCCCTATGTGAAATGGCTGGGATTTACCCATATCCAGCTGATGCCCGTGAGTGAGTTTCCTTTCGACGGTTCCTGGGGATATCAACCCCTGGGTATGTTTGCGCCGACGAGTCGTTTCGGCAGTCCTGATGATTTCCGGTACTTTGTGGATGCCGCCCACAATCAGGGTATAGGGATTCTGCTTGACTGGGTACCGGGGCATTTTCCGACAGACAGTCATGGTCTGGCACGATTCGATGGCTCCCATCTCTATGAGCATGCTGATCCAAGGAAGGGTTTTCACCCCGACTGGAATACCTGCATTTTCAATTATGGCAGGGCAGAAGTGGTCAGCTATCTGCTGAGCAATGCAATGTTCTGGCTTGAGGAATTCCATCTGGATGGCCTGCGTTTCGATGCGGTGGCCTCCATGCTCTATCTCGATTACAGCCGCAAGGATGGCGAATGGATACCCAATCATCTTGGAGGCAGGGAAAACATCGAAGCCATTGAATTCCTGCGTTCAGTCAACAGCAGGGCCTATTTCAACTTCCCCGGGATCCTGATGGTGGCGGAGGAATCCACAGCCTGGCCGGATGTAACCGGATTCATCGAAAGGGGTGGACTTGGTTTCGGGTACAAGTGGAATATGGGGTGGATGAACGACACGCTGCGGTATCTGGCCCGTGAACCAGTGCATCGCAAGTTTCACCACAATGAAATGACATTCAGTCTGCTTTACAGTTTCAGCGAGAATTTCATACTTCCGCTGAGCCACGATGAAGTTGTTCACGGCAAGCGGTCCATTCTGGAGAGAGTCCAGGGAGATGACTGGCAG
Organism: Gammaproteobacteria bacterium; assembly: GCA_030831125.1. Lineage (GTDB taxonomy): Bacteria > Pseudomonadota > Gammaproteobacteria > Pseudomonadales > Pseudohongiellaceae > CAILUG01. Next base: position 38,741 of record JAURLQ010000038.1, on the reverse strand, counting down.
AAATTTGCCACGCTGCGTGCCTACTACACGTTCATGTGGACTCATCCGGGAAAAAAACTGTTGTTCATGGGTTGTGAATTTGCCCAGCGCGACGAATGGAATCACAACAAGAGTCTTGACTGGCATCTGACTGGCTACGGTCCACACAAAGGCATGCAGCAACTTGTCCGTGATCTCAATCTTCTCTATCTGGAAAGTCCTCCCCTCTATGAACTTGATTTTTCCCACGATGGTTTTGAGTGGATTGAGTCCAATGACTACCTGCATTCAGTTTTTATCTACAGACGACGTGGCCGCATCAGATCTGAACAGATGATTGTGGTGCTCAATCTTACGCCAGTACCACACGAAAACTTCATGATTGGTGTGGATGGTCCTGGCTGGTATGCCGAACGTATAAATACGGACAGTGCAGACTATGACGGTAGTGGCAGAGGTAATTGCGGGGGCGTGCATGCAGTACATCTACCTTCGCATGGAAAGGCCTGGTCAATTGCTGTGCAGGTCCCTCCCTTGGCTGCGCTGGTATTTTCAACAGAGCAAGGTGACTGAGCAAAAATACAAATGAAAGCTTCTTATCAGATCATTCCGGGCTCAATTTCGCCAATGGGCAGTACGCCGGATGACGACGGCGTGAACTTTGCGCTTTTTTCGGCACATGCCGAAAAAGTCGAATTGTGCCTGTTCAGTGAAGATGGTCAGACAGAAATCCAGCGGCTTGTCATGCCTGATCTTGTCAATCAGGTATGGAATGGCTATGTGCCGGGATTGAAGCCTGGTGCACTCTATGGCTATCGTGTTTATGGCCCTTATCAACCAGACCTCGGTCACCGTTTCAATCACCATAAATTACTGCTGGATCCCTATGCCAGAAAGCTGTCTGGCAAGTTCCAGTGGACTGAACTCCATTATCCCTATGTTTTAGGTGCGCCGGAAAGTGATGCCCTGATTGATACCCGTGACAACGCAGCATTGATGCAGAAATGCGTTGTTGTACGGGACAACCCGACGCTGCCGCCCCGGAAAAACCGCATTCCGAAGGTTGACACCATACTTTATGAAGCCCATGTCAAAGGGATGACCAGACTGCATCCGCAGATACCGGAAAATATCAGGGGCAAATTTGCAGGGATGGGACACGAGTCAGTAACAGGTCATCTCAAATCACTGGGTATTACCAGCGTGGAACTTTTGCCAGTGCAGGGTTTTGTGGATGAACACTTTCTGGTTGAAAAAGGACTGGTCAATTACTGGGGATACAATTCCATCAGTTTTTTTGCCCCGCACGCTGGCTATATGCAGTCGGATGACATCATGGAATTCCGTGCCATGGTGGATGCTTTCCACGACGCAGGCATCGAGGTCATTCTGGATGTTGTCTACAACCATACTGCAGAAGGCAACCGGTTGGGGCCCACATTCAGTTTCCGTGGCATAGACAACCTGTCCTATTACCGTCTGCAGGCAGAGAACAAGCGTTACTACATCAATGACAGCGGGTGTGGAAACACCCTGAACTTGTCCAATCCCTATGTGATCATGATGGTTATGGACAATCTCCGATACTGGGTAACTGTCATGGGTGTTGATGGTTTCAGATTTGACCTTGCTACTGTGCTGGGACGTGAGCACTACGGCTTTGACCGTGGCAGCGGGTTTCTTGATGCCTTGCATCAGGATCCTGTGCTGGCCAGTGTGAAATTCATTGCCGAACCCTGGGACATTGGCCCTGGTGGTTACCAGCTAGGCAATTTCCCGCCAGGCTGGAGTGAGTGGAATGACAGATACCGGGATACAGTGAGACGCTTCTGGCGTGGCGATGCAGGCATGCTGCCCGAATTTGCGCGTCGCATACATGGATCAAGCGATATATTTGAGCATTCAGGGCGCCGACCATCTGCCGGTATCAATTTCATTACCAGCCATGACGGTTTTACGCTCACTGACCTGGTGAGCTATCGGGAAAAGCACAATGAACTCAATCTCGAAAACAACCAGGATGGGCACGCAGAAAACTACAGTGAAAACTACGGTGTAGAAGGGCCAACACTCATATTCGAGATCAATGAAGTTCGAAGGCGGCAACGCAAGAATCTGCTGACAACACTGATTGTTTCCCAGGGAACGCCGATGCTTTGCTCTGGTGACGAGTATGGCCGAACACAGCAAGGCAACAACAATGCCTATTGTCAGGACAGCGTTCTCACCTGGATGCACTGGGAAGGTCGTACAGCCGAGGACAATGCACTGGAGGAGTTTACCCGGAATCTATTGAGGCTGAAGAAACGCTTTCCGTGGATGTGGCTTGATAACTACATACATGATACCAGCAGGTCGGGTGAATCAGGAATTTTCTGGTTCAACAGGACCGGAGAGCTCATGCAGCCTGCCCACTGGGGGCAGCACCAGAGCAAGACAGTTGGTTATCTTGTGCAGCACAGCAAGGCAGATCAGGGAAAAACAAGACTTGAGCGGATGCTCACCATATTCAATGCGGGGAATACGCCGATACGTTTCACCCTGCCATATGCAAGCCAGATTGAAAGCTGGGAATTGATACTCGATACGAGTCTGGTGAACGGTTATCCACCCGAGAACAACAGGATGATCACCGGGCACTATCCCATGCTTGCCTGTACAACCGTAGTTCTTCATGCCGCCGTGATGGCTGCAAAAGATGTCAATCAGGAGTCGTTGTTATGAAGTGTGAAGTTGACAAGAACTTTGATGATGAGTTTCCCTGGCTCGGAATGGATACGCGCACTGTAAAGAAGGACCTGCTCCGGCACTATCATCTGACGCTGGGCAGAGGGCAGGCCAGGTGCGGTGAGCGTTATCTTTATCAGGCAACTGCCCTTACAGTAAGGGACAGACTGGTTGAGCGCTGGCGCAGTACCCGCGAATGCTATCAGGAAAACAAACCACGCAGGGTAGCCTATCTTTCTCTCGAGTATCTCATGGGCAGGGCCCTCAATAATGCAGTTCTGAATCTGGACCTGGAGCATGCACTTTCACAGTCACTCAAATCCTTTGGCTGTGCTCTGGAAGAAGTGCTCGATCAGGAGCGGGATGCCGGATTGGGTAATGGAGGTCTGGGCAGGCTGGCAGCCTGTTTCCTGGACAGTTGTGCAACCCTTGGATATCCGGTTACAGGATATGGAATCCGCTACGACTACGGCATTTTCCACCAGAAAATCCGGAATGGTTATCAGGTGGAAGTACCGGACCACTGGCTTGAAGGTGGTACTCCCTGGGAAATTATTTCACTGGAAAATACCCGAACCGTAAAATTCGGTGGACACACAGAATCGTGGGTAGATGAAAAGGGGAATTTCCGTGTGCGCTGGATCAGCACTTCAGATGTGCTTGCAGTACCACATGATGTGCCCATACCCGGTTACAGGAATGACATCGTCAATACCTTGCGCCTGTGGAAGGCTGATACCTCGGACAAACTCAGTCTGCAGGATTTCAATTCAGGTGAGCATCATGATGCTGTATTGAGCCAGAACATGGCTGCCCAGATTTCCATGGTGCTGTATCCGAATGATGTTAGTGTGAACGGCAAGGTATTGCGACTGCGTCAGCAGTACTTTCTTTCATCTGCGAGCCTGCAGGATGTCATTGCCCGCTGGAAACGCGATTACGGCAATGACATGCACGGTTTTGCCGACAAGAACCGTATTCAGCTCAATGATACCCATCCAGCCGTTGCTGTGCCTGAACTGATGCGACTTCTTGTGGATGTATATGAATTTGGCTGGGATGAGGCCTGGGCGATTACTACTGAAACCATGGCCTATACCAATCATACCCTGCTTCCAGAGGCACTGGAAAAGTGGCCGGTAGCCTTGTTCCGTCAACTGCTCCCGCGCCTGCTGGAGATCATTTACGAGATCAATCATCATTTTCTCAAGGAAGTTTCGGCCAAATGGCCTGGTGATTCACAGAAACTCAGGGAAATGTCCATTATTGAGGAAGGACATGAGCCGCAGATCAGAATGGCATGGCTGGCAATAGTCGGCAGCAGTTCTGTCAATGGCGTTGCTGCGCTTCATACACAGCTGCTCAAGGAAGGCCTGTTCAACAATTTCTACCAGTTATGGCCGGAAAAACTGAATAACAAAACCAATGGTGTTACACCAAGACGCTGGCTGGGATTCTGTAATCCAGGTCTGAAGGCGCTGCTCGACAAGCGGATAGGAGAACAGTGGATAACTGATCTCAAACAACTTGAACAGCTGGCCACGCAGATTGATGACAAGGAGTTGCGCAAACAGTGGCGTAGTATCAAATGTGCCAACAAGGAGCGTCTGGCTGAAATGGTCATGGAAAGAACAGGTGTGCGTTTTGATGCATCCATGATGTTCGATATCCAGGTCAAGCGCATACATGAATACAAGCGACAGTTGCTCAATGTGCTGCACGTTGTGCATCTGTACCAGAAAATCCTGAAAGGAGAGACAGGCACAATGGTGCCGCGATGTGTGCTGATTGGTGGCAAGGCCGCGCCGGGTTACCAGATGGCCAAGCTGATCATCAAGCTCGTCAACAATGTGGCAGCTGTGATCAACAATGATCCTGCTGCGAAGGACTGGTTGAGGGTGGTGTTCCTGCCCAACTATCAGGTTACTGCAATGGAAATAATCTGTCCGGGTACTGATCTTTCCGAACAGATTTCCACTGCCGGCAAGGAGGCCTCTGGTACCGGCAACATGAAATTCATGATGAATGGTGCCGTGACCATCGGTACGCTTGATGGCGCCAATATTGAAATCAGGGAAGCGGTAGGCGAAGAAAATTTCTTTCTGTTCGGCCTTACAGCCGAGCAGGTTGAAGAAACACGCAAGGATTATCACCCCAGCTCAATAATAGCAGCCGACCCTGATTTCAGTCGGGTAATGGAGCTGCTGGAACAGGACTGTTTCAGCAGGGAAGAGCCGGGAATTTTTGTTTCCCTGACTGAAAGTATTCGCAACCCCCATGATCAATGGCTTACAGCTGCAGATTTCAGGGGTTTTGTTGAGGCGCAGGAAAAAGCAGCCCAGGTCTATGCTGATGTCGAGCGCTGGACTACCATGAGTATTCTGAATACTGCTTACAGCGGGTATTTTTCAAGCGATCGGACCATTACCGATTATGCAAATGAAATCTGGGGTTTGGGGAAGGATCAACAGTTCAAGGTAAAGCAGGCGGCAGGTAAATGAGATGAATGATCACAGCTCGCGTTATGTCAGCAAACTGACCAAGGAAACCTATGCCCTGATACTGGCAGGCGGGCGGGGCTCCCGGTTGTATGAGCTCACTGAATGGCGGGCCAAGCCGGCACTATTTTTTGGTGGCAAATTCCGCATTATCGATTTTCCGCTTTCCAACTGCATCAATTCCGGCATTCGCAGGGTCGGTGTAGTTACCCAGTACAAGGCGCATTCACTGATCAAGCATCTTGTGCGCGGGTGGGGACATTTCAAGAAAGAACTGGGCGAGGGTGTGGAAATTCTGCCAGCCTCCCAGAGAACATCCGACAATTGGTACCAGGGTACAGCAGATGCTGTGTTCCAGAATATAGACATCATCAGGGGAGAAATTCCGGCCTACGTAATGATACTTTCCGGTGATCATGTCTATCGTCAGGATTATGGTGACATGCTGGTAGCACACGCGGAAACGGGAGCGGAAATGACGGTGTCCTGTATGGTTGTACCAGTAAAGGAAGCTGCCGGGGCTTTTGGCGTGATGGAAGTGGATGAACACGACAGAATTATCGGTTTCGAGGAAAAGCCCGCCAATCCCAAACCCTTGCCTGACAATCCTGACTACTGTCTTGCCTCAATGGGAAATTATCTCTTCCAGACAGAATTCCTGTTTGACCAGCTACGCTCAGACAGCAAGAACATGGAGTCCGACCACGATTTCGGCAAGAATATCATTCCATCCATCATCAAGGAGAGCAAGGTATATGCCTACCGTTTTGTGGATGTTGAAAAGGACCAGAAAGCCTACTGGCGCGATGTTGGTACGCTCGATTCCTACTGGCAGGCCAATATTGAGCTCACAATGCCGGTACCGCCTCTGAATCTCTACGATCCACGTTGGCCGGTATGGACATTCCAGGAACAGTTGCCACCAGCAAAATTTGTATTCAACGATGAAGATCGCAGGGGTTTTGCGGTTGACTCCCTCGTTTCGGGTGGATGCATTATCTCCGGTTCAAAGGTGGAAAAATCAGTCCTCTATTCCAATGTGAGAACAAACTCATGGTCACATATTGAAAGTGCTGTGCTCTTGCCTGAAGCAAATGTTGGCAGGCATTGCCATATAAGAAAAGCCATTATTGACCGTGGATGCAAAATCCCTGAAGGCATGGAAATCGGTATTGATGCAGAGAAGGACAGGGCCAGAGGGTTCAGGGTTACTGCCGGAGGTGTTACTCTGGTTACCCGCAGCATGCTTGGACAGAGTGTCGGCGTAAAATCAGTAACTGACCGGTTCTAAAGCATGCATATAGTGATGGCGGCAGCCGAAAACGGGGCTCTACCAGGTGCTAAGGTTGGAGGGATCGGTGATGTAATAAGGGATGTTCCTCGTGCGCTTGTGGAAAGGGGGCACCAAGTTTCGGTCATTCTGCCGGGTTACCAGCGTCTTTCGCACCTGCCACAAGCACAATACGTTCTTTCAATGACAGTGGAATTTGCCAGCAGTCTGCATACGCTTGAACTTTTTGAAATCCAGCTTGATAAAGAAAACAGCGTTCGCCATTTCGTGATTGAAAATCCACTTTTTGGAGCCTGTGGCGCCGGACAGCTTTACTGCCACGATGCAGACCAACCATTTGCCACTGATGCAACAAAATTCGCGCTGTTTTCATTGGCTATTTGTCATTTGCTGGTGACCAATGGCATCGAGACACCAGATGTTCTCCATCTGCATGACTGGCATACGGCTCCGGTATTGTTGTTGCGTCAGTACCACGCCGGTTTCTCTGCATTGAAGAAAATACCGGCAGTTTTCACCATCCATAATCTTTCCCTGCAGGGGATAAGGCCCTTTGAAGATAACGAGTCATCCCTGCAGCAGTGGTTTCCTGCATTGGAAGTTGATAAAGACAAAGTGGTTGATCCCAGATACCCTGATTGCATAAACCTGATGCGTTGCGGTATCAATCTTGCGGACAGGGTTCATGTGGTATCGCCTGGTTATGCAGCTGAAATACGTGAACCGTCAGTGCCTGAGCTTGGTCTTGTCAGAGGTGAAGGGCTTGAGCAGGATTTACAGGCAGCCTTTGAAGCCGGAAAGCTGTTCGGCATTTTGAACGGATGTGACTACCCTGCAACAGGCCGGGGCAAAAAGCCCACCAAAACTGCTTTTGTAGCAGAAGCCACAATGGCGCTGGAAACCTGGGTCGGAAATCAGTTGTATATCAAGGCAAGCTGGTTTCATGCATTGGAGCGACTTTTACATTGGGGCGGCCAGCGACAGAAAGACGCTTTTCTGGTGACATCTGTTGGACGGCTTACAGCCCAGAAAGTCAGTCTCCTGCGCGTGGAAATTGAAGGAAAAAGCGCACTGGAACACCTGCTTGCGATTGTAGCTGCAGAAAAGGGCTTCATGATTATGCTTGGTAGCGGTGATGCTGCATGTGAATCTTTCATGACAGACATCATGCGGAATAATCCCTGTTTCCTGTTTCTTTGTGGTTACGCAGAAAATACCGGTGACATGCTTTACACAATGGGAGATCTGTTTCTGATGCCCAGCAGTTTTGAACCTTGCGGTATCAGTCAGATGCTGGCAATGCGTGCCGGAACACCCTGTCTGGTGCACAGCGTAGGGGGGTTGGCTGATACGGTAATACACATGCAGAACGGCTTCTGCTTTTCCGGGAGCAATCCGGTTGAACAGGCACAGGCGATGATCAGTACTTTCCGGGAAGCACTGCAGTTGTATTCCAGCAGGATTCCCCAGTGGCAGCAGATTTCAAAGGCAGCAGCTGCAGCAAGATTCAGCTGGGATGAAAGTGCTGCAGTCTATGAAAAGCTCTTGTATGAAAATAGCCGGGATGACGCGGCAAAGAGTTGATTATTCATCCCATTCCCGTTCATCACGGGCAATCAGGGAAATGGAGGAAGTAGGTCCCCAGGATCCTGCCTGATACGAGTCAGGCTTTTCGCCCTGCAATTCCCAGGCTTCAATAATGCGATCTACCCAGCGCCATGCTTCCTCCACTTCATCGCGACGAACAAACCAGCTCTGGTTCTGCAGCATCGCTTCAAGCAGCAGTCGTTCGTAGGCATCGACAACCCGTTTGTTGCTGAATGATTCAGAAAAGCTAAGGTCGAGCCTGTTCTTGGCAATGTGTGACAATTCGGTTATGCCGGGAACCTTGTTCATCATTTGCAGCTCAAGCCCTTCATCAGGTTGCAATCGTATGGTGAGTTTGTTTGGCGGAAGTTCAGGGTAGCTTTCGCGGAAAATATTGTGGGGCTGAGCCTTGAAGTGAATGTTGATTTCACTCTGCTTCATGGCCAGTCGTTTGCCGGTGCGAATATAGAATGGGACTCCGGACCAGCGCCAGTTGTCTATTTCCACCTTGATTGCTACAAAGGTTTCAGTGGTGCTTTCGGTATTGGCATCAGCTTCCTTGAGATAACCTGGTACTGACTGCCCCTTGATGAAACCTGCAGCATATTGGCCTCTGATTGCCTTTTTGGCGATGTTCTCCCGGGTAATAGGGCGTAAGGCCTTCAGTACCTTGAGTTTTTCATTCCGTATATTTTCAGGTGACAGGTCAACAGGTGGTTCCATGGCCAGCAGGCAAAGAATCTGCAGGATGTGGTTCTGCACCATGTCCCGCATCTGGCCGGCCTTGTCGTAGAATCCCCATCTATCCTCTATGCCAACGCTTTCGGCAATGGTGATCTGTATATGATCTATGCAGGTATGGTCCCAGTTACTGGTGAACAGCGCATTGGCAAAACGCAACACCAGCAGGTTAAGTACTGTTTCCTTGCCGAGATAATGATCTATGCGGTAGATCTGTTCCTCCCTGAACCAGGAGGCCACGGCGTCGTTCACCACTTTGGAGCTTTCCAGACTGTCACCAATCGGTTTTTCCATGATCACCTGACTGTCGTCCCTGATATAGCCGGCATGATGGAGGCCTGCGCATATGTCAGGGTAGACAGCTGCCGGTGTGGCAAAATAGAAAATACTGTGACGATCGTTGGCGCCGAACCAGTCGGCAAGACTGTTGAATTCTCCCGGGTTCTCGAAATTGAGGCTGCGGTAACCCATGCGTTGCATCAGTCTGCGCAATACGGTCTGGTCGATATTGCCGCCGACAAACTGGACCAGCGAGTTCATGACCATGTTACGGAAATCATCCGGATTCATCTCCAAACGCGCCATGCCCAGAATGCGGGTGTCATCATGCAACAGTTTTTCCCTGTCGAGATGGTACAGGGCGCTCAGCAATTTGCGGCGCGCCAGGTCGCCGGCTATGCCGAAAATGATGAGGTTACAGGCTTCTGGCTGGTAATCTGATGATTTCATTTTTAACTGAGTTCTTGTAGCGTAAATCCAGTGTATAAGGAGTATCAGGATGCGGAGGATCTGTCCTGACCTTGAGTTTGCCCTGCCTGTGTCCTTGCATAAGGAAACGGGCTGTTCGCCTTGCTTCGGCTTCATTGGCGTTGACAGGGAAAGTGTCGTAATTGCGCCCACCCGGATGTCCTACATGGTACTGGCAACCTCCGAGGGAGCGCTGGTTGTGTGTATCAACCACTTCTATGGTCAGGGGAGTGTGCACATCAATGGTCGGATGCAGGGCAGACCAGGGCGACCATGCCTTGTAGCGAATGCCACCTACATACTCGCCTTCACGCCCTGTAGCATGCAGCGGAATCTTGCGGCCGTTACAGCATAGCAACAGTCGGTTACCAGTAAGCCCATGGACAAGCACCTGCAGTCTTTGCACCGAAGAGTCGACGTAACGGGCAGTGCCGGTTCCTGACGCTTCTTCTCCCAGCACATGCCAGGGCTCTATGGCCTGGTGTATGTCGATTTCGAGCCCCGCAACATGGATTCTGCCGTAATGGGGAAAACGGAATTCCTCGAATGGCGCAAACCAGTCTGCAGAGAATGGAAGTCCGGCATCGTTGAGATCCCTGACGACCCATTGCAGGTCTTCATGAACAAAAAACGGCAACATGAAACGATCATGCAGCTGGTTTCCCCAGGGGATGAGTTCCCGAGTATAGGGTTTGTCCCAGAAAGCGGCCACAAGCGAGCGCAGGAGCAATATCTGTACTGCGCTCATTTGCCAGTGTGGGGGCATTTCAAAATTGCGGAATTCCACAAGCCCCAGTCGACCAGTGCTGCTGTCTGGCGAGTAGAGTTTGTCTATGCAGAATTCTGCTCTGTGGGTATTACCGGTCAGGTCGATCAGGAAGTTCCTGAGTATGCGATCCACAAGCCACGGTCTGTCACATTCGCCTGAGGGTAATTGCTGCAGGGCAATTTCCAGTTCATAGAGGTTGTCGTCACGGGCTTCATCCACTCTGGGTGCCTGGCTCGTTGGGCCGATGAACTGACCTGAAAACAGATAGGAAAGTGCAGGATGATTCTGCCAGTAGCGCAACAGGCTGCCCAGCAGGTGAGGGCGCCTGAGAAAGGGACTGTCTTCGGCTTTTGCTGCACCAAGGGTGACATGGTTGCCTCCGCCAGTGCCCGTATGTTTGCCATCGAGATTGAATTTCTCTGTGCCTAGCCGGCATTCGCGGGCATTGTTGTAAAGCCTTTCAACATTGCTGACGAGTTCAGGCCAGGAAGAAACGGGATGAATGTTTACTTCTATCACACCCGGGTCAGGTGTGATCATCAACTTCTGCAGTCTAGGGTCGCGTGGTGGTTCGTAACCTTCGATAATGACCGGAATCTTCTCGCTGGTTGCAGTTTTCTCAACGGTCTCAAGCAGATGCAGCCAGACTTCAAGTTCAGGGAGCGGAGGCATGAACACATGAAGGTGCTTGTCCCTCATTTCAACGCACAGGGCAGTATGGATGATTTTTTCGGTGACTGTTGCCTTGCGCACTTTTTTCCCTTTGCTTTTGTGTTCAGGCACATTGAGTTCACCGCGTTCATCAAAACTGTCTACGGAAAATTCCTGTTCCCGTGTCACTTCCCATGGCAGGCTCGATAATGGCAAACGCAGACCCATGGGAGAGTCGCCTGGCACCAGAAACATTTTTCGTCGGCTGAATTCCCAGCGGCTGCTTTTCCAATGTCCGGATTGTTTGTCACCTTCCCATGCAACAGGCAGGGCATATCCGGTTTTGGTGGCAAGCCCCTGATCAAAAACCTTGCGCAGGCGTTTTCTTTCCTGGGCATCAGCCAGCTTGCTGTCAGTCACATCAACATTGACTGGCAAATGGCCTTCACGATTCAGGTAGTAATCCTGGTCTTCATAGCCCGGAACCACATAAGCAGGATCAAGGTGCAAATGTTCACAAAGCTGCTTCATGAATTTCTGTGCAGAGGTTTTTCCTGCCTTCCCGGGGACGCTTGGTGAATCAAGCAGCGTTTCGTCCTGCCACAGTGCCTTGCCATCCTTGCGCCAGAATATTCCCAGTGCCCAGCGGGGGAGTTGTTCACCGGGATACCACTTGCCTTGTCCATGATGCAACAAACCGCCTTTGGCAAATTCATGCTTCAGTTTGTGCAGCAATTTTCCTGCCAGTTCGAGTTTTTCCTTGCCAAGCGCGGCGGTATTCCATTGGGCGCTTTCCATATCGTCAATCGATACAAAGGTGGGTTCACCACCCATGGTGAGTTTTACATCGCCCTTCTGGAGGCGTGTATCAACCTCCATGCCGAGTTTGTCTACTGCAAGCCATTGCTCCTCGCTGTAGGGTTTGGTAACACGTGGATCTTCATGGATACGTGTTACCTGGTTTGAGTATTCGAATTCCACTTCACAAACACTGGTTGAACCGGTTACCGGTGCTGCACTCTGGGGATCCGGAGTAGCCGCAAGCGGAATGTGCCCTTCACCGGCAAAGAGCCCGGAGGTGGGGTCGAGACCCAGCCAGCCAGCACCCGGAATGAAAACTTCTGTCCAGGCGTGCAGGTCGGTGAAATCCTTTTCAGGTCCTGATGGGCCGTCCAGTGATTTCTGGTCCGGTGCAAGCTGTACCAGATAGCCAGAGACGAACCTGGCCGCCAGACCAAGATGGCGAAGAATCTGTACCAGCAACCATGCGCTGTCCCTGCAGGAGCCGGAACGGTTGCCCAGCGTTTGCTCACAGGTCTGTACACCGGGATCCATTCTGATCAGGTATCCGATTTCCTGCTGCACGATCTGGTTGATTGCAACCAGAAACGAAATGATGGGCTGGCGGCTTCGGTCCACTCTGGACAGGAGCTGCACCAAAAGAGGGCCTTTTTCAACAATCTGAAGGTAGGGTGTCAAATCCTTTTTGAGCTGTTTTTCATATCTGAAAGGGAAGTGTTCGCTTTTTTCTTCCAGAAAAAAATCGAAGGGATTGATCACTGTCATATCCACTATTACTTCTACATCAATGACCAGTTCACGTGCCCTTTCGGGAAAGACAACTCGTGCGTGATAGTTGGCAAAAGGATCCTGTTGCCAGGTAATAAAATGGTTGCCCGGTTTGATATTCAGGGAATATGCATGGATCTGCATGCGGCAGTGTGGAGCTGGACGGAGTCTGATTACATGTGGCAAGATGTTTGTCATCCGGTCGAAACGGTATGCAGTATGGTGTTGTATTGCTACTTTGATGGCCATGGATCTATGCCTTGGGTTCATTACAGTTTTTACTGGGAAAATCCCGAATTATTCAGTGAGTTTTCAGGATTGAATCAAATCTCATGCCTTGCAGTCATGCTGCATTGTGAATGAGGCAATTATAATGCACGACCCGGATACTCACATGGTGAGCGGGTAGTCACAAGAACTTTGTTTTTTCCGGAAGTCCATTGACTTTTTTCAACAAACGACTTGTGCCAACTGGGATTGCCATCAATATTTATGCCATTGGACTGGAAGTCATACCAACCCGGAAAATTCTACGACGAATTGATCAGTTCGCCGGGATATCCCAGAAAGGTCTGCAGGGGCCTTGCAGCATACCTTGCTTCCCTCAGCGATGAAGAACTCCAACAGCGACAGGAATCTGTCAAACATGCCATCAAAACAATGGGCATTTCTTTCACTGTGTACAGTGAGGCCGGAAATATAGATCGCGAATGGCCTTTTGACATTATTCCCAGAATCATTCCGAGCAAGGAATGGGCCACGACCAGCAAAGGTCTGGAACAGAGACTGCATGCCCTGAACTGCTTTATCCATGATGTCTATAATGAAGGAAAGATATTCAAGGACAAGGTAGTTCCTCGTGAATTGATAGATGATTCCGGGAATTATCGCAAACAGTGTGAAGGGATGAAGCCCAGGCACAAGGTATGGGCACATATCTGTGGAACAGACCTTGTGCGCGACGACAAGGGTCGCTTCATGGTCCTTGAAGACAATCTGCGGGTACCTTCCGGTGTTTCCTACATGCTGGAAAATCGCACTGTTACCAAACGTGTGTTCCCGGAAATTTTTGAAAACTCCATTATCCGCCCGATAGGTGAATATCCCGATTATCTCTTCGATATGCTGTCATCACTTTCACCCGCAGGACGTGACAAACCTGAAATTGCACTACTGACTCCGGGAATTTTCAATTCAGCCTACTTTGAGCATTCATTTCTGGCCCAGCAGATGGGAGTGGAGCTTGTTCAGGGTAGTGACCTCATTGTCGAGGATGACATCGTTTACATGAAGACCATTAACGGTCTTGCCAGGCTGGATGTCATCTATCGTCGTATAGATGATGAATTCCTGGACCCAAGGGTTTTCAATCCGGATTCAGTGCTAGGCGTTGCCGGGCTGATGAATGCATGGCTCAAGGGCAATGTGGGTCTTGCGAATGCGCCTGGTGCAGGTGTGGCTGACGACAAGGTCATCTACACCTATGTCCCACAGATTATAAAATACTATCTTGGTGAAGATGCCATTCTGCCCAATGTGCCGAGTTTTCTGTGTGTAGACAAAAAGCAGTGCCAGCATGTACTGGAAAATCTCGACAAGCTTGTGGTGAAGCCTGCCAATGAATCAGGTGGTTACGGCATGCTGATGGGGCCCAAAGCCAGCAAAAAGGAACGGGAGGAGTTTGCAGCCAAAATCAGGGCCAACCCGAGAAATTATATGGCTCAGCCGCTTATTTCACTTTCAACTGCCCCGATACTCAACAATGGAAAAGTAGAGCCCCGGCATGTTGATTTGAGGCCTTTCATTTTGCAGGGCAAGAAAACCTACGTAACACCGGGTGGACTTACACGTGTGGCCATGGTCAAGGGATCCTATATTGTCAATTCCTCCCAGGGTGGGGGAAGCAAGGACACCTGGATTCTCGAGGAGGACAACTGAATGCTGTCCAGTGTAGCTGAGAGAGTCTATTGGCTGGGTCGTTATCTTGAGCGTGTGGAAAATACTGCCCGTTTGATGAGTGTCTATTCAGCCATGCTGTTTGATCTGCCCAGTGGCACCCATATCGGCTGGGGCATACTCATCGATACAACCGGTTGTAACGAGGAATATGAAAAGCTCCACAGTACGATGGATGAAAAGGAGGTAGTAAAATTTCTGCTTTCTGAACGCAAGAACACAGCATCCATCATGAGTTCAGTCTCGATGATGCGTGAAAATGCACGTACAACCAGGGAGGTCATACCTGCGGAAGCCTGGGAATTGATCAACAATCTCTACCATCATCTGAAGGACAATGTGGGCCGCAGTACCGGCAGACGGGCGCGTCAGCAGATACTGGAAGTGGTTGTCGGAGACTGCCAGCGGCTTACCGGCATGCTGGCCAGCTGCATGAGTCACAATACGGCATATTCTTTCATAGAAATTGGTCGCAAACTGGAAAGGGCAGACATGACTTCACGAATGGTGGATGTCGGCTCCATAACGCTGCTGCCAGATTTTTCAAGTGAATCCAAACAGCGACTTTTTCTGGAGCCCTATGAAAACGTGGTCTGGATGAATGTTTTGCGATGTCTGGGTGGTTACCAGGCGTATCGGCAGAAAATCCATAACAATGTGAGGGCGGAAGATGTAGTGCGTTTTCTGCTGCAGGACTACGAATTCCCGAGGGCAATCGGTTATTGCCTGTGCAGTCTGGATACTGATTTGCAGACACTGCCGAATCATGACGATGTGCTGCACGCAGTTTCCCGCGTACGCAAGATTACCAATTCTGTCAGTGTCAGGAATCTGCTGCAGCGGGGCTTGCTCGACTTCATTGATGAGCTGCAAATATCCATTGCAGATATCCATGAAGAACTGCAACACACCTGGTTCAGGCCTGTCTAGCTCCAGAACCTCACTGCGCAATCCCTGTTTCAGGCAAGTTCAAGTGGTGGAAGCTGATGAAATGCTTCCTTGAGTCTGTTGTCCCAGCTTTTTTTCAGGTTCCTCAGGAACTCACTGTCTTCCGCGTAACGGTAATATGGCGCAAAACGGAAACTGTCAGCTTCGTAGATCATCAGTTCTATCGGTGGACCGACGGTCAGATTGCTTCGCATTGTGGAGTCCATGGAAACCAGTGCACACAAGGCTGAAGTTTCCAGTGACGTTTCCAGCTCCAGAATGCGGTCAAGTATGGGTTTGCCGTATTTGCTTTCTCCAATCTGCAGAAATGGTGTGTCCTTGCTGCTGGTAATATGGTTCCCTTCGGGATAGATCATGACAATGCGGTGTTCACTGCCCCTGATCTGGCCGCCAAGAATGAAGCTGGCATGGAAGGAATTGTTGCCGGCATGTTTGTCCTGCTGTGACTTGCTGACTTCTCCCAGATAATCGGCTGCTTCTCCGACAGAGGCCACTGTGGCCAGGCTGGTTTCCGCGTTCTGCCGGACATCCTTCTTCAGCTGTGACATGGTGGCCTGCGTGGTCGCAAGGTTACCTGCCGTGAGCACGACAAACTTCCTGTCAGGTCCGAGATCCTCGAATCTGAACATCTTGCTGTAAGTGCTGATCTGGTCTACACCCGCATTCGTGCGTGAATCTGAGCAGAAAACCATTCCAGCATTCACTGAAATGGCGACGCAATAGGTCATGAATGAGCCTTTGAAATCATGTGCCAAGCCAAAAGAGGGGCGAAAGTATAGCGGAAAACTGCTGTGACAGGTTTGATGGGAGTAAAAAAAAATGCGCTTTACTGGAAGTATTATTCCTTTGAGAGCATCCTGTCGCGCAAGGACAGCAGCCTTGGCGCAATCTCCCCCAGGCCCGGCTTGAGATTAAGCAGTTCCATGTCAGAAATCCCCAGAATTTCATGGGGAAAAACCAGCCAGCGGTCAGTGGTGTGCAGAAAATAGTCAGGCTTGCGTCTGGTCTGGTTGTTGGCAGGCTTGAACCAGGTTGTTGCAATTTTTACCTGTGGCCCGTTTTGTCCGTAAATCTGGTCAAGTTCCATCAGCACCTGCTCCATGCTCAGACCTGTGTCAAAGACATCATCCACCAGAAGCAGCCTGTCTTCGGAGCTGAGGTTACGTTCCAGATATTCGAGTCCGTGGACACGGACATTGGACCTTTCACCAATGCTGGTATAGGAAGAGGTGCGAATTGAAATGTGATCGCTGCGGATATCGAGGAACTCCAGTGCTTCCTGGACTGCAATGCCCACAGGAGTACCACCTCTCCAGATACCGGCAATCAGATCTGGCTTGAATCCGCTTTCTGCAATCATTATTGCAAGCTCGAATGCATCCTGCAGCAGTTGTTCTGCGGAAATGAAACTTTTTCGGGCAGTATCCATAAATGTGGTCTGTAAATTGCACTGGTAATCAGGGTTCGCCATACTTGATCAGCGTAGCCTTAATTGAAGTATTATCGTTGCAACCACTGAAATTTCCATATTGAGGGTACAAAAAGTGCTGGATAGTCTGAATAATCTGCTCCTTTCCATAGATGGTCTATTGGGAAGTTCCGCCTGGTTCCCTTTTGTCCTGCTGGGTGTCGGACTGTTTTTCACCATCTACCTCGGCTTTCCCCAGATTCGCTATTTCAAGCATGCATGGCAGGTGGTGTCAGGAAAATATGATGATGAAAAGGACCCTGGTGACACCTCACATCTGCAGGCACTTTCAACAGCACTCTCCGGCACCATAGGCACTGGCAATATTGGTGGTGTCGGACTGGCAATCTTCATCGGTGGGCCTGCCGCACTTTTCTGGATGTGGATGACGGCATTTTTCGGCATGGCAACCAAGCTCGTTGAGGTGTCCCTTTCCCACAAATATCGTGTAAAAGCAGACAATGGCACCATGGCAGGAGGCCCCATGTACTACATGGAAAAAGGCCTGAACATGCGCTGGCTGGCGATTTTCTTCGCTGGTGCCACAGTCATCAGTGCGTTCGGTACCGGTAACCTGCCGCAAAGCAACAATATTGCGATCAGTGTGTTGGCCACCACAGGTATTCCCCCCGTGGTGACCGGCGGAGTGTTGGCGATATTGCTGGCAATGGTAATCGTGGGAGGTATCAAACGTATTGCAAAAGTGGCGGCGGCAATTGTGCCTACAATGGCGATTCTTTATCTCATCGGGGCACTTGGCGTACTGATAGCGAATATCGGTAATGTTGTTCCTGCTTTCATCAGCGTGTTCGCAGATGCATTTACCGGATCTGCAGCAACTGGGGGCTTTCTGGGCGCCACGTTTGCCTATGCCTTCAACCGTGGTGTAAATCGGGGGCTGTTTTCCAACGAGGCTGGCCAGGGTTCGGCACCTATAGCCCATGCTTCTGCAAAGGCTGACGAACATGTGTCCGAGGGAATGGTGTCGTTACTGGAGCCCTTTCTGGATACCCTGGTCATCTGCACCATCACCGGTCTGGTTATTCTCGCATCCGGCGCCTGGAGCATGAAGTTCGAAAATGATTTCCAGCAGTCGGATCTCCTGATTCTCAATGGTAATTACAGCGAGACTGTTGAGGCAGACAGGGAAGCGCTTGTAGATTACCTGGTGCGTGGCAACACCGCAGCAGTGGAGCTTTTTTCCGGAACCCTGGTGCTTGTAGACGGGAAATTGCCGGATGACCAGGCGATAACAATAATGCATGCAAGATCAGTCGCAGAAGAAGTCGTCTTCATGCGTGGCTCTGAAGCGATTACCGGAAGTGTGGAAATCACAAACGGTCTGGTTGCCCCGGATGTTTCGGTAAGGGGACAGTCCCTGATACATTCTGCTGCACTGACAACACAGGCTTTCAATTTCGGGATATTTGGTGACAAGGGACAATATATTGTTGCCTTTTCACTGGTGCTTTTTGCATTTTCTACCAGTATTGCGTGGTCCTACTATGGAGACCGGGCCATTATCTACCTGTTCGGGTTTTCGTGGGTAATGCCCTTCCGGATTGTCTATTGCCTGGGATTCTTTCTTGCTGCAATTACCGATACCACGATTATCTGGAATATCGCGGCGGTAGGAATAGTAGTGATGACATTGCCTAACCTGTTCGCAATTTTCATGATGCGAAAACAGGTCAAGAGCATGATTTCTGCCTACTGGGAAGCCCGCAAAAGTGGAGCAGATCCGGCAACACCCGACTGATCGAAGGCAGCAATACTCAGTTTTGCGTACCTTCGTCTCCCAGCATGCCAAGTGTGATGATGTTCAGCCAGGAGCGTTTGCGCTCAGGCTCAGGCAGCTCAAAGGAATAGGGGGTGTCTGTACGTGCAGGCCGGCGTGTAGGTGCAAGTGGGGCATCCTTTTTGTTTGACCCCAGCAGTCCGAAGGACATGGAGTAAAGAAAGGATGGATCGGTTATCTGGGTGGAAACTATAAAGTTGCCGTTTTCATCCAGCTGTTCGCTGTCCGGATAGTTCAGTTTCAGGATGGCCAGTGACTGGTCGGCAAGATCATTCAGTCCCATTCTCAGATACATTTCTGTCATGATTTCGAGTGCGCGCGGGACTGCCGGGGCTCCCTGGTAGTTTTCCACCACGTAACGGGCGCGATTGAGGGCTGACAGGAAGGCCTGTCTTTCTATATAGAATTGGGCGACGTGGATTTCGTAAGTGGCCAGCAGATTCCGCAGGTAAATCATGCGCGCCCTGGCGTCAGCTGCATACTGTGAATCGGGGTACAGGCGCAGAAGGTCGGAAAAGTCGGTAAATGATTCAGTGGCCTTGCCTGGGTCCCTTTTTGCAGGGTCAGTGGGCAGATAACGTCCCAGAATGCGGCCGCCTTCACTGTAGTAGGCCATGCCCTTCATGTAGTAGGCATAATCGATATTCGGATGATCCGGGTACAGCCGGATAAACCTGTCTGCTGCTGCCCGTGCTGCTTCCGGCTCACCGTTGCGGTAATAGGCAAAGATCAGTTCAAGCTGCGACTGGGCGGCATACTGTCCGAAGGGGAAAGCCGCTTCAAGCTGCTGAAAAATGGCGATTGCACGAGGCCAGTTACTGATTTCCTGGGCGTCAAGACCGGCACGATAGAATGCTTCCTCGCCGGAACCGGCAAACTCGTCATCCGAAGAACAGGCTGCAATAAGCAGTAGCAGGGTTGTTGCCAAAATAAGTCTGTGTTTCACAATATGCCTGAAGTGATGTTGGGCTCTGTATAATGCGCGACAAGTTTACTATGATCGGCAGGCTCTGGATAACCCCATGATTGCCCGGACACACTATTTAGTGTCTGATTAGTGTCTGATCCGGCTTGAGAAGCCTGGCCTTTATCATCGGTTAATGCCACTTTTCCCCTCTACAGACCACATCCCGCATGGAAAATTCCCCAGATATACAGATAGTCGCCGATGAACTGGCAGGAATGCGCCTTGACCAGGCAGCTGCACGGCTGTTTCCTGACTATTCACGCGCCAAATTGCAGCAATGTATCCGCGATGCCCAATTACTGATAGATGGCCGGCCCGGGGGGGTGCGCGACAAGGTTTCCGGTGGCGAGACACTTTCCCTGAGTGTTGTGGAAACAGCAAAAGTCAGTTTTGAGCCAGAAAAGTTGCCGCTTGAAATTGTATTTGAAGATGCTGAGGTCATGATAGTGAACAAGCCTGCCGATCTGGTTGTGCACCCGGCAGCCGGTAATTACACGGGAACTCTGCTCAATGGCCTGCTGGCATATTGTCCGGCGCTGGAGGCCCTGCCCCGTGCAGGTATCGTGCATCGTCTGGACAAGGACACCAGTGGATTGATGGTGGTTGCCAAAACCCCCGCTGCACACCAGTCACTTGTCATGCAACTGCAGAAGCGGACGGTATCGAGGCAGTACGACGCCATAGTACAAGGTGTGGTGACTGCCGGTGGTACCATTGATGCACCACTTGGCAGGCACCCTTCACAGCGCACCAAACGGGCCGTTTCAGGAGCAAGTGACGCCAGAGCAGCAGTGACCCATTACCGTGTGCAAAAACGTTTTCGCAGTCACAGCCATCTGCGTATGCAGCTTGAAACCGGCAGAACCCATCAAATCAGAGTGCATCTGGCCCATATTGGTTATCCGATACTGGGTGATATGACATACGGCGGTCGCATGTCCTATCCCAGGGGAGCCAGTCCGGAGTTACTTGAATGTATCCAGCAGTTCAGACGTCAGGCATTGCATGCCCGGATTCTGGGTTTTATTCACCCTGTTGAAGAAGAATACATGGAATGGGAGAGTGCACTGCCTGCAGATATGCAGCAGTTGCTGAGTCTCCTGGAGCAGGATAGTGGGTGAGGGCTTGCTTGAGCGTCCTGACTGGGATCTGCCAAAAGGGATACATGCCTTTGTCACCACCCGCAGGGGAGGTAACAGCAAGGGTCCCTGGGCCGCCTTCAATCTGGGTTTGCATGTTGATGACTGTAAAGAAGATGTATTGGACAATCGGGAGCAATTGCTCCAGGCACTGCGGAGGGAAGCTACTTGCACCGAAATAAGGATACAGTGGCTTGAACAGATACACGGTAGTGATGTCTGCCGTATTGCAGACAAAACCCTGATTCCTCCGCCAAAAGCGGATGCCCTTCATACTTCCGGAAAAGGCATCGCCTGCTGCATCATGACGGCTGATTGTCTCCCGGTACTGTTTTGTTCAGAAGATGGCCTTGAAATTGCCGTTGCCCATGCCGGATGGCGCGGACTGCAGGCTGGTGTGCTTGAAAACACGGTGGCAGCCTTTGCTGCATCGCCGGGGCAAATCAGGGCCTGGCTGGGGCCGGCAATAGGACCATGTCACTTTGAAGTTGGCCCGCAGGTGCGAGAGGTATTTCTCAGTGCTGCTGCCAATGAGGGAAAAGCCGCGGTGGCAGCATGCTTTGTGCCCTCACAGCAAAAAGGAAAGTGGATGGCTGACCTTTATGCGCTCGCCAGGCTGAGACTTCGCAATATGGGTGTAAATCACATTGAAGGCAGCACAAACTGCACAGTGTGCCATCCTGAAATCTGGTATTCCCACAGATACAGCCAGCCAACGGGCAGATTTGCCACTTTGATAGTCAAAGTCTGAACTCCTCACTTGACCAGCATCAAGCAAGAATACTCTCGCAACTTGAATCCTGCATTTCACCCCCCACTTATGGGACAGTGAACTATTGAGGTGGCAAGCAATGCGAATGGACAAACTGACCAGCAAACTGCAACAGGCTCTGGCTGATGCCCAATCCCTGGCCGTAGGTAAAGACCATGGGTATCTTGAACCCGTGCATCTGCTGAGCGCCATGCTTGAGCAGAAAGGCGGTTCAATCAGGCCCTTGCTGACACAGACCGGATTTGATTTGGCCGCGCTCCGTCAAGGAATCGATAAGCTGCTGATGGCGCTGCCGGTTGTGAAAGACAGCGATGGTCAGCTGAATATTTCCCCCGATTTGAGCAAGTTGCTCAATCTGGCCGACAAGTTGTCCCAGAAAGCCGGCGATCAGTACATTTCCAGTGAAAATGTACTGCTTGCCGCTATGGCTGACAAAGGTGAACTGGGCAAGTTGCTGAATTCCTTTTCTGTCAGTACCAGTGCTCTGGAAAACGCGGTGAAGAACCTGCGTGGTGGTGAGACTGTCAACAATCCGGAAGCCGAGGAATCCAGACAGGCACTGCAGAAATTCACGGTGGATGTAACTGCCAGGGCAGAAGAAGGGAAACTGGATCCTGTCATCGGCCGGGATGATGAAATCCGCCGAACCATCCAGGTTCTGCAGCGCAGAACCAAGAATAATCCAGTGCTGATAGGTGAGCCGGGTGTAGGTAAAACTGCAATCGTTGATGGTCTTGCCCAGCGTATTGTCAATGGGGAAGTACCCGAAGGACTGAAAGGAAAACGTATACTATCTCTCGATATGGGAGCTCTTATTGCCGGGGCCAAATTCCGTGGAGAATTCGAGGAAAGACTGAAATCTGTCCTGAGCGAACTGGGAAAACAGGAGGGGGAGGTCATTCTGTTCATCGACGAGATCCATACCATGGTCGGTGCAGGCAAGGCTGAAGGTGCCATGGATGCCGGCAACATGCTCAAACCCGCGCTGGCAAGAGGCGAGCTGCATTGTGTGGGGGCAACCACACTGGATGAATATCGCAAGTACATAGAAAAGGATGCAGCACTGGAACGTCGCTTCCAGAAAGTACTTGTTGATGAACCAAGTGAAACAGATACGATTGCGATACTGCGTGGCCTCAAGGAGCGCTATGAAGTGCATCATGGCGTTAACATCACCGATTCGGCAATTATCGCAGCAGCGAAACTGTCCCAGCGCTATGTCACAGACAGGCAGCTGCCCGACAAGGCGATCGACCTGATTGATGAGGCTGCCAGCCTTATTCGCATGGAAATAGATTCCAAACCTGAGGAAATGGATCGCCTGGAGCGTCGGCTTATCCAGCTCAAGATAGAGAGGGAGGCACTGAAAAAAGAAACAGATGAAGCTTCCCGCAAACGACTGGGGAAACTGGAAGAAGATATCAGTGCTCTTGAAAAGGAATTCGAGGATCTGGATGAAATCCTGCGGGCAGAAAAATCATCGGTTCAGGGTTCGCAGAAGATCAAGAGTGAACTCGAGCAGGCCAGAATTGACATGGATAACGCAAGACGTGCCGGGGATCTGGGGCGAATGTCCGAGCTGCAGTACGGTGTAATTCCTGCATTGGAAAAACAGTTGGAAACAGCTGCCAATCCCGAACTTGTAGAGATGAAACTGTTACGCAACAAGGTAACGGAAGAAGAAATCGCGGAAGTGGTTTCACGTGCCACCGGTATTCCGGTATCCAAAATGCTTGAAGGGGAAAAACAGAAGCTGTTGCGTATGGAAGATGAACTCCACAAACGGGTAATCGGTCAGGCAGAAGCTGTCAACGCCGTTGCCAATGCGGTGAGACGTTCACGTTCGGGACTGGCAGATCCCAAACGCCCCAATGGTTCCTTCATGTTTCTTGGCCCAACAGGGGTAGGCAAGACCGAGCTCTGCAAGGCGCTGGCAGG
Source organism: Gammaproteobacteria bacterium (assembly GCA_030831125.1). Taxonomy (GTDB): domain Bacteria; phylum Pseudomonadota; class Gammaproteobacteria; order Pseudomonadales; family Pseudohongiellaceae; genus CAILUG01. The sequence goes on along the minus strand of JAURLQ010000038.1, from coordinate 15,196 downwards.
ATTCCTCTTCGACACAGAAGATGCCATGGTCAGGATAGACATGTCAGAGTTCATGGAACAGCATTCGGTCGCTCGCCTCATTGGCGCACCTCCGGGTTATGTAGGCTATGAGGAAGGTGGATATCTGACGGAAACAGTCAGAAGACGGCCCTATGCGGTACTCCTGCTCGATGAAGTTGAAAAAGCCCATCCGGATGTTTTCAACATTCTGCTGCAGGTACTGGATGATGGCCGTCTGACTGATGGCCATGGCAGAACTGTTGATTTCCGCAACACTGTGATTGTGATGACCTCGAACCTCGGATCAGATCGTATCCAGGAACTGATGCGGGGAGAAGGCAGTGCAGATTACCAGTATGATGAGGTCAAGGAAGCAGTCATGCAGGTGGTAGGCAGGCATTTCCGCCCGGAATTCATCAACAGGATAGATGAGGTGGTGGTATTCCATCCTCTGCACCAGGAACAGATCAGGGGCATAGCCGAGATCCAGATTGGCCTGCTCAAGGAACGTCTTGCAGATATTGATCTGCAGCTCGAACTGGGAACCGGAGTGCTCGACAAGCTGGGCAAACTCGGTTTCGATCCGGTATATGGCGCCAGACCCTTGAAGCGTGCCATTGTGCAATGGCTGGAAAATCCGCTCTCACAGGAAATTCTGGCAGGCAAATATCCGCCAGGCAGTACGATCGTCGTGAAACTGATCGGCGATGACATAGCGTTCAGCGGCAGGTAGTTTTCCCTGGATCAGGGAGGGGCAGTTACATGACTGCCCCGTTTGATCTGCCCGTTATTCTTTCTTCTATTGTGCTTATGTGATTTGCTGTCTGCGTGATAGCTAAATCCTATCATCAATATTGGAATTGCCATCGCTATTCCTTACTAGAATCCCGTGGGGCGCTTCGTTCCGCAAGATTGATAATAATCAAGAGGGGATGATGGGAATTCTGAGCCTGCTTTTATGGATGCCTGCATTGGGTGCCTTGGCAGTGGCAATGTTGGGTAAAAGGCATGAAGTGTTCATTCGTCCTCTTAGTCTGGCTGTCTCAATACTCGTTCTGCTCCTGAGTGTGCTGCTTGCCATCCGTTTTGACACCAGTGCCACTGGTGTGCAATTTGCTGAAAGTCTGCTTCTGAATCCAACTCTGGGCAGTGCCTATGCCCTTGGCGTGGATGGCCTGTCTCTGCCCATGATTGTGCTGGCATCACTGTTATGTGCTGTTTCTGTCATGACTTCCGGCAGCATTACAGACAGTATCAAGGGTTATTTTGTTTGTGTGCTCCTGCTTGAGTTCGGGATGCTGGGTGTTTTCATGGCCCAGGATTGGGCGCTGTTCTACATCTACTGGGAAGTAACATTAATCCCGCTGTACTTCCTCATAGACCGCTGGGGCGGCAAGAGGCGACATGCAGCCAGCCTGAATTTCGTGCTTTATACGATGGGCGGGTCCATTTTCATGCTGGTGAGTCTGTTGGCGCTCAGCCACTTCAATCTGGAAAGTGACGGTACGCTGATGACCAGCATCGGAGAAGCTGCCCAGGGAATGACAAGTTTGCAGCAGGTACTTGTGCTGCTCGGATTCCTGATTGGCTTCGGTGTAAAAATGCCGATATTCCCGCTGCATGGTTGGTTGCCACTGGCCCATGTAGAGGCACCCAGCCCCATTTCCATTCTGCTCTCCGGTATCCTGCTGAAAATGGGTGCATATGGGCTCATCCGGGTAGTGGTCATGCTGCCGGAAGCAACGGCCCTCCTGCAGCCGGTGCTTGTTTCATTGGCTCTCTTCGGCATGCTGTATGGAGCATTACTGGCATGGCGGCAAACAGATCTCAAGGCCATGGTGGCCTACAGTTCAGTCAGTCATATGAGTATGGTGTTATTGGGTCTTGCAACACTCAATGTTGCCGGAATTTCCGGCGCAATTCTGCAAATGACCGCGCATGGTCTGATCGCTGGAGCGCTGTTTCTGCTGGTAGGTCTGCTTTATGAGCGCACGGGCAGTCGCGATCTCAGGGATCAACCCGGACTGGGAGCAGCCATGCCCCGGTTTACCCTGCTGATGAGTCTGACATTACTGGCAGCCATGGGTCTGCCGGGATCGGCAAGTTTCATTTCCGAATTACATACAGTAGTGGGAGGTTTCCAGCGCTGGGGAGGCTGGATGGTCGTGTTCACTCTTACCATGCTGGTTGGTGCAGCATATGCCTTACGTACGCTGGGACAATTGTTCTCTGCTCCGGTAGCGACAAGTTCCCGAGAGGGGATGGCTGATCTGGATCGCAGTGAATTTCTCGCTTCAGGCGTGCTGGTGCTGCTGATTCTGGTTTGCGGCCTTTTTCCTTCTGTGCTGCTTGAGCTTTCGGCTACAACCATTTCCGGCATCAATCTTGAAATTGTTTCTCGCCTGGCGCCGGGACAATGAGCATGAACGGAAATACCGGAACAATGAATGAGCCACTTCCAGACGTACAGTTTCTGCAGAATGCGTTGAAGCATATTGGTCATGTATTGCCAGGGCAGGGTCCCATACTGGACTTTGTTCATCACAATACAATTCACGGTTTCCAGCACCTGCCATTTTTCGAAGCACTTGCCGAATATGAAAAATTGACTGGTATAAGGGGCTTCCAGTCGCCACAGACCAGCCGTGAGTTTTACCGAAAGGGAAGGATCAGCGATGAGGATATTGCCTGGGCAATCACAGAAGCCGGATTGTCTGATCCGGATTTGACTGTCCATGAAGGCCGGAACAGGAGAATCAGCGGTAGTGATATCTATCGTGTGTGTCTGTTGCACGAAATAGAAGGTCTGCATGGCAGGCAGCTTGACTGGCAACTGCTCGAAGGGGCAGCGTTTTCAGCTGCAGGTGCGGATCACCATGAATACCAGCAGTTATGGGCAGTACTGAACAGGCTTGTTCCTCCCGAAAACCCGGCCAGTGCAGGCAATCCGGAAACAACACCGAAATCGGAAATTGCCGCGAGTGATGCAAGGTTGCTGTTCGGCAATCCGGATGCAATTTTCACCATGCGTGAAATCTTCATGCGACTCAGTGGCAGGGACATACTCGAGAAAATCAGGCCATTGCTCATCAGGGTCTTTTCAGGAGTGCTGGATGAAGGGTTGGCAATGTGGCACATCGCTGATGAAAGGCAACCCTGTCTTTACAAGGCCTGGTGTCATGCAATGCGTCTTGATCTGACTGCATTTCTGGATGATGTGCCGAATGCTGATGAGGTGCTGGACAGTTTGCCTGAATGCCCCTTTGAATCAATTGCCCGACAACTGGAGTATTTCGGTATTGCGCGGGAGCATTGGTCTGGCTACCTGAAGCATCTGGCACTTGAACTTCCTGGGTGGGCAGGGTTGATCAATTGGCGACAACAGAACCAGGGGTATGAAACGGTCAATCCTGCCAGGCCTGCACTTGAAGATTTTCTCGCAATCAGGTTGATACTTGATCGACTGTATCTCGGGAATATCAGCAGCATACTCTTCCATTGCGAACCTTCAATGGACTCTCTGCAATTGTACTTCCACAGGAATCCGGATGAGCTGATTGTGCGCACCAGACTCTATAGTGGCCTGTTGCCCGAGATGATTACACACAAGGCCAAGGCTTTGATCATTCAGCTGGATGCCGAGGCGCCAGAGCACAAGGGATGGCAAGGACTGGCTGATGAAGTGTTGTCATGGGAGCAGGAAACCGCACCTGTAAGCAGGAAGCAGGATAGGTTGTGGCGACTGTTTCTGCTCAGTCGCCATCTGGGACTGGATGCAGCTGCGATTACTGATATCGGTAGTACCGGGCTGGCCTGCATGGAAAATCTTGTAGAGCGCTTTACGCCCCACGAGCAAGGTAAAGTATGGCTGCTCGCCTTCGAGAAGCATTATCACGACAATATTTTCAATGCCTTGCGTTGCAACAGGAAGAGAGGTGGCTGGTTGCAGCGCAGGAATCGTCCCTGCGCCCAGATTGTCATGTGCATGGATGAGAGGGAAGAAAGCTTTCGTCGCCACCTCGAAGAAGTGAATCCTGATATTGAAACGCTGGGCGCTGCCGGATTTTTCGGTATCCCGATGCGGTACAAGGGGCTTGATTCCCATCATTCAACACCACTTTGTCCGGTAGTAGTGACACCGGTCAACAAGGTACATGAAGCGGCAGAGCCTGATCACGGTGAATTGATTGATGTACATGTCAAAGGCAGACAGAGCCTGGACAGAATTCTGTATATCATGCATCAGCGTTTCAGGCTGGAGCCTGTCACATCAATGCTGGCATCGTTGTTGCTGTTGCCGGTCCTGTTGGCTGATTTATTGTTGAGTACACTGTTACATGGCAAGTGGATCACGCTGATAGACAGGATGCGGAAAAAAATCATGCCTCCCGTGAAAACCCGGCTTCAGTTCACATCAGCCAGTGAGGACCAGAGCGGTTTGAGACACGGGTTTACTGACAGGGAGCAGGCAGATCGCGTGTCGGGTATGCTGCGTACACTCGGATTGACAGAAAATTTTGCGCCCATAGTTGCCCTTGCCGGGCATGGCTCCACAAGCCAGAACAATCCTCATGAGGCCGCACATGATTGTGGCGCCTGTGGCGGCAGGCAGGGTGGTCCCAATGCCCGGGTTTTCGCGGCCATGGCAAACAGGAAAGAAGTAAGGCGCCTGCTTTCTGAGCAGGGTATCAATATTCCTGATGACACCTGGTTTGCAGGTATGCAGCATGATACATGCAGCGACCTGATCACATGGTATGACACTGATCTTGTACCGGAAGCGCTGATACTGAGATTTGCAGCTTTCCGGTCTTCTGTTGAACAGGCACAGCATCGCTCTGCGCATGAGCGCTGCAGGCGATTCATGTCTGCCTGTGAAGCGGTAACACCCGCAATGGCTTTTGATCATGTAGTCAGGCGTTCACGTGATCTTGCCCAGGTGAGACCTGAATATGGGCATGCAACCAATGCTGCTGCCGTGATTGGACGTCGTAAGCTGACCCGGGGCGTGTTTTTTGACAGGCGCCTGTTCCTCATTTCCTATGATCCTGACAGCGACCCGGAAGGACGTATACTGGAAAACATCCTGCTGACAGCAGGGCCGGTAGGGGCAGGAATCAATCTTGAGTATTACTTTTCCACTATTGACAACGACAGGTTTGGTTGTGGAACCAAAATTCCACACAACGTTACTGGTTTATGTGCGGTAATGGAGGGCGCTGGCAGTGATTTGCGAACAGGCTTGCCCTTGCAGATGGTCGAAATCCATGAAGCCATGCGACTGCAGGTAATTGTGGAAGCTACCACAGAAGTACTCACTCGCATCTACACTGATAATCCTCCATTGCAGGAGCTCATCGGGGGTGGCTGGTTGCTGGTCAGTGCAATAGACCCACAATCCGGAGAAACAAGTGTATTCAATCCTGCAAAGGGATTTCTGCCCTGGTGTGGAGAGAAGGACTTGCCGGAATCGGACACCTCAATTGCCTGCTATCGGGGGCTGGATACACCAATTGATCCGGTCTTGATCAAATCCCCGGGTGAACGCAGGGAGGCGGCATGACACTGCTTCTTGAACTTGTCATCCTGTTGCCGCTGATGCTGGGGTTGCGCCTCGCAGGCGGATGTATGCTGCAGCAGTTTAAGGGAGTTTCCCAGGAGCTGGATGTTGTATCGCTGTGCCGTAATACGGTATTGGCAGTATGCCTGATCCTGCTGTTGCATATATTTCTGGTGCCCGGTGCTGCAGGCCAGGTAAACAGTTTTACGTGGCTTGAACTTGGCAGTCTCAAATTGGGTCTGGATATCTACATTGGTGGCTTCCATATCTGGCTGGCCTTGCTGTTTTCCGTGCTTGTTTTTGTCAGTTTTCATTTTTCAGCATCCTATCTGCACAGGGAGCGGGGGTTTTTCCGCTTCCATGCCGTGCTCTGTTTCTTTCACTTTGCAATGTTGCTGCTGGTATTGTCGGGCAGCGCTGTATTTACATTCATCGCATGGGAAGTGGCCGGTATCTGTTCCTGGTTGTTGATTGCCTACAATTTCGGCAATAGCCGCATTACTGCCAACGCCACTCGAGTAATGATCGTGCAACGTTGTGGTGATGCAATGTTCCTGATGGGTATAGCGTTGATGCTGCTCTGGCTTGGAACGGATCAATGGGGAAGTATCAGTCAAAGTACTTCAGGCTTGAGTGAGCTGCAGCTGACAGTAGTGTCTTGCAGTTTTGTTGGTGCTGCCCTGGTCAAGTCTGCCCAGGTTCCGTTTACGCCCTGGTTGTATCGTGCGATGGAAGGACCAACACCCTCAAGTGCCGTTTTTTATGGTGGTGTAATGGTGCATGCAGGTGTCTATCTTCTGATCCTGATTCAGGATCTGTTGGAGCAAGCACCTTTTGCCATGTTGCTATTACTGGTTTTCGGTTTTGCCACTGTTGTCTATGGTGTCCTGGTTGGCAGGACCCAGGCAGATATCAAATCGTCCATGGCAAGTGCTGCAGCAGTGCAGATTGGTCTGATGTTCATGGAGTGCGGATTGGGCTGGTGGACACTTGCTGCATGGCACCTTGCTGGACATGCAGTCATGCGCAGCTATGTTTTCCTGCGTACTCCTTCGATTCTTCACAACGCTCACAACCTGCCGGTAAAACCTTTATCTGCAAGCTCACGCTGGCTTCAACAGGCTGCCCTGCAGCAGTTCTGGCTTGATGAATTGATGGACAAGAGTGTGTCCAGACCGGTTGTTACTTTGGCAACTGATATCACTTATTTCGAGGATCATGTGCTGGATCCACTCATGGGAGTGCCTGCACCGGTTGTCAGCAGCATTTCAAACCTGGCGCAGGCCAGGGAGCAGAGCATAGGTGCAAGGCTGGATGATGAGGCAGACACATTTGCCAGAGGAAGCGGTCTGGCCGGACAGCTGACTGCACTTGTTGCCGGTATTTCACACTGGTTTGAGGAACGTTTCATTCTGCAGGGTGTGGGCAGGGATATTATCAGTCTGGGTCGCCGACTGGGTCATGCAGCCAACAGATTCGAGCAGTTGCTGTTGAGGCCACGTTACATGGTGCTCTTTGTGTTGATTACCGTGCTGGTGGCTTTGTGAGGATCTCATCATGACAGTGGTCTATTGGTACGACTCAGCCCCGCTACCCCTGTTGGGGCTGATGACCCTGTTCCCGCTGCTGGCAGCCTGTTGGGTAATATTCGGACGCCAACCGGCACGTGCTCCTGTTGCCGGGTTGGTTGTGACCGGTGTGAATGTGTTGCTCAGCCTCAGTCTGCTGATGCTTTATGATGTAACGCAGCCTGGTATCCATCTCGCGGAAAGTTTCAGCTTTGCCGGTTTGAGTTACTTTGCGGGTGTGGATGGCAGCAACATTTTGTTTCTGCCTCTGGTCACTATTCTTTCATTTCTTGTCCATATCTATAACAGGCTTACCAGTTTTGCTAACGACCACCGGTTTATTGCATGCCTGCTGCTTCTGGAAGGAATTTTTATAGGGGCATTTGCTGCCTTGAATCTCTTGCAGTTCTGGTTCTGGTGTCTGCTTGAGCTTGGTCCTGTTCTTTGGCTGACCACTAATGCCGGCACAGGGTCAGGCAGGTTCCAGGCTGCAATGCTGCTGCTGCGTTACTGGGGAGTAGGGCTGGCCCTTATTCTGGTCTGTTTCCTTTTGATTGCATGGGGAGAACAGGAAGCAACTTCCACATTGACATTCAACTGGGTTGAGTTGAGGGAAAATGCCGGGCGCTTACAGAACAAGGAGCTGATTTTCCTGTTGCTGTTTTTCGGTCTGGCCATACGCATGCCGCTGTTTCCCTTCCATGGCTGGCTGCCAGTAGTAGCAGAAAAAGGAACTGTGACCAGTGCTGCGGTCTATCTTGTCGGTCTGAAGCTGGGTGTGTACGGTATGGTCAGGTTCATCCTTCCGCTGGTACCCGATGTTGCTGAAGAGTGGGAATGGTTTGTGCTCTCGCTGGGTGTGATCAGTATTTTTTACGGGGCACTGCTGGCACTCATGCAAATCAATATGCGTCGCCTGCTGGCATTTGCAGTGCTCAGTCATACCGGGTTGCTGGTGATTGGTGTGTTCAGTTTTTCGGAATTCGGACTTGAAGGCAGTATTCTGCTGTCAGTAGCCTACGGGCTTGCAACAGCGGGTATGCTGTTCAGCATGGGGCTTATTTATCAGCGCACCGGCACGGCCTCAATTCCCCGCCTTGGGGGGCTGTTTGATACCAACACTTCCCTTGCGCTGCTTTTTCTTGTTTCTGCATTGAGCACGATGGTCATGCCGGGAACGCCCGGTTATGACGCTGCACATCTCCTGCTGGAAGGTGTGATAGAAGAAGATGGCTGGTTGCTGGCCATAGTTATCCTTACCGGTAACCTGTTGGCAGCAGCCTTTCTGCTACGTGCTTTTCAGCAGATATTCATCGCCAATCCACGGCGTGCCACCTTGCCTGTAAGTGCAATCGATCATCCGGTAATGGAAGAAAGAATCATCGCAATCATCATATCGCTGCTGTTGATCATTACCGGTTTCTATACCACGCCTGAACTGAATTTTATTACCTGACCATGAATGCACCTCCAATTTTGAGTCTCTTGATCCTGCTTCCCCTGCTGGGTGTGGTGGTCTGTGGCCTTGCATCCGACAGAGCCACAGGCAGAATCATGTCATTGATACTGGCTCTGGAATGTTTTCTCGCAGCAAGTGCCTTGTTCATGTTTGACAGGACCTCAGAAGAAGGATTCCAGTTGCTTGAGAATCATGTATGGATCTCCAGCCTCAATATCAGAATCATGTTCGGTGTGGATGGCATTTCCATCCTGTTTTTGCCGATGACAGCCCTGATGTTTACTTTCGTCTACAGGCTGACATCACACAGATGCAGTGGGCGCTTGTATGCCGCTTTGCTGTTGATTCTCATGGCAGCAACAATGGGCATTTTTTCTGCATTGGATACCATGCTTTTTTTCCTGTTCTGGGAATTGACCCTGCCACCACTGTTTTTCCTGATCAGTCGCTTTGGAGAAGCAGAAGACCGTCAGATTGCAGCAATGAAATACACACTATACATGCTGGCAGGTGGAGCGATGATTCTCTTCGCATTCATCATGACGGCAATGGCATACGCCAACGTTACAGGGCAGGGCCTGTCCTTCAATCTGCCGGATCTCATCCAGGAAAGAATGCCGGAAGATGTCCAGCGAATAGTCTTTTTTCTGCTTTTGCTGGGCTTTGCCACAAAAATCCCGCTGGTGCCCCTGCATACCTGGTTGCCCAAGGCCGCTATTGATGCACCGGGCCAGATTGCGGCGCTGTTGCTGGGTTTGAAACTTGGTGTATATGGCCTGCTGCGTTTTCTCTTGCCTCTTGTGCCTGATGCAGTAGTGGAATACCAACGCTTGCTGGCCATGGCAGGAGCTTTCAGTCTGGTTTATGGTGCTGTCATTGCCTTGAAGCAAACGAATTTACGAAGCTTGCTGGCATATGCCGGCTTGAGTCATGTCGGTCTCGTAGTAATGGGTATCGCAACACTCAATGAGCCTGGCCTTCAGGGTGCTGTTATGCAACTGTTCAATTTTACGATAGTCGCATTTGCTCTTATGCTGCTTGCTACATTGCTGCACATGCGTACAGGATCCACAGAGCTGCTGAATCTGGGAGGGCTGGCGCATACCATGCCGGTTTTCAGTGCATTGCTGGTGTTTTTTGTATTGGCTTCTATTGGTGCCCCCCTTACCAGTGGATTTCCGGCAGAACTGCTGCTGTTGATCGGAAACTTCAGGGAGCATCCCGGGCTGGGCGGTACCGCACTAGTGGCAGCAATTACAGTTGCTGCAGCAATGCTCAACTGGATGCGTCGTGCGATTTGGGGTGAGGCGGGCAAGGGTACAATCAGGCACTTGCCGGATCTGTTGCCGGCAGAACGCAGGATCATGATTTTCATTGCCATGCTGGTCCTGATCATCGGATTGATGCCATCCCTGGTGCTCGATTACACCAAATCAGGTATGTTCAGCGTAGCCTTGATAGCTCTTCCCTGAATCAGGTTTCACCATCAGGAATGGCTGTTGCAATGACTGAAAAGAAAACGCCCCTGTATCAAGGGGCGTTTCAGTCAAAAACAATTGCTATTATGATGTCACGCTGCGGCTTGTTTGGTCCTGATCGCCTGCAATGCAGCTTCCATTGCCTTTTCACGTGAGTCGAAAAAGTGTGGATCATGCAGGTGCTTGTCTGCTTTGAGTGCGTTCAATACTTCTTTTACTGCACTGTTCATACCACATATGAAAATGTCCCTGCTGCCGATATGGGCGTCATTGGCAATGGTTTCCACTGCCAGTGCGGCAGAGACATCCAGAAAGGGAACGCGTGAAAAGTCCATGAGCAGTGCCATGGTGCCGTCCTTGAATATTGAGCGGGCATGATGGCCCAGATCAGCAGCAGCACCAAAGCTCAGCGGACCACTGAAATCAAATACTGTAAGTTTGTCACCAGCTTCCTTGAGCAGTTCCAGTTCGCGTGGAGTGGCATTGTCACTGATCAGATGCGTGGCACGCAGGCGCTCCATCTGATCCCGGGCAACCTGTTGCACAAACGCTATTGCTGCAAGCACTACACCTACAGCCACTGCTGTGATCAGATCGACGAAGATAGTCATGCCAAGCACGATAATCATCAGGATCAGGTCCCAGCGAGGGCCACGGTGGGCGTTTTTCAGGTAGCTCCAGTCGATGATGTCCAGACCAACTTTCACAAGAATGCCTGCAAGTGCAGCATTGGGAATGTAGGATGCAAGCGGTCCCAGACCAAGTACAATGGCCAGCAGGAAAACCGCGTGAATCATGCCGGAAATGCGGGTTGCACCTCCTGTCCTGATATTCACTACAGTTCGCATGGTGGCACCGGCTCCTGCAGTGCCGCCAAACAATCCCGCAAATGTATTGCCGATACCCTGGCCGATAAGTTCACGATTCGAGTCATGACGTGTACGAGTCATGTTGTCTGCTACAAGTGAAGTCAGCAGGCTGTCGATGGCACCCAGCAGTGCCAGCACAAATCCGGCCTGCAGGATCAGTGGCAGGGTTGCGCTGGTGAAGCGCGGCATCTGGAATTCGGGCAAGCCGCTGGGAATTTCACCAAGAATCGGAACACCACCAATTACTACACTCAACACTGTGCCAATGATCAGTGCCGCCAGTGGACCGGGTACATATTTGCCCAGTGACTTGGGCCACTTCAGCGCAACGGCCAGGGATACGCCACCGATAACCAATGCCATGATGTTCATTCCGGCAAGCGCAGTAGGGGTGTAAAGCAGGGCATCCACTGTGCCTGCTGGAGCTGCATGACCAAGCATCGGGCTTATCTGCAGGATAATGATGATACCGCCGATACCACTCATGAAGCCGCTGATTACCGGATAGGGCACAAGGCGGATGTATTCACCAAGCCTGAAAACCCCCATCACAATCTGGAGTAAGCCTGCGAGCATGATGGCAGTGAATATGAGACCCAGATTGGCGCTATCCCCTGTTGCTGCTGCGAGACTGGCAGCAAGACCGGCAACGACCACGGTCATCGGGCCGGTTGGGCCGGATACCTGTGGTTCAGTACCGCCGAAAAGCGCAGCAAAAAAGCCGACAAATATAGCGCCATAAAGACCGGCAATAGGTCCAAGGCCGGAAGCAACACCCATCGCTAGTGCCAGGGGCAGTGCTACAACGCCGGCGGTGAGCCCACCATAGATGTCGCCACGTAAATTACTGGTTGTCAGTTTGATCATATTCAGTGCTCTTCAGATTCCAGTCGACTTGGTCAGGCTTGAACCGGTTATTGCCAGCCGGCTTTCTTGCTTCAGCCGGCTTTGTCATGTTGCTTGTTTTTGCTTTCGAGAATATGGGCATAGTGTTCGGCAACAGGTACCCAGGCTCTGCTGCTGTCTTCGTAGCAATAGATTTCGCCGTTTTCTATGTCATAGACCCAGCCATGCAGGATCACGCTGTCTGTTGCCAGTTTGGCGGCTACCGATGGATGCGTCTGCAGGTGCACCAGTTGTTGTACCACGTTTTCCTCTATCAGCGAGAGCAGTGTTTCATGGCTCTCATCAGCGTCTCCCTGACGAGCCTTTACCTTGGCAGCAGCGGCAGCACAGTTGTGTAACCAGTTGGAAACATGATGCAGATGTGAAACCGACTCGGGATGCAGTGCGCCTTTCATGGCGCCGCAATCAGTGTGTCCACAGATCACGATATGTCTTACACCAAGGACACTCATTGCAAATTCAATTGAGGCATCCATATCTGAAGTAGCCTGGGAATAGTGAGGGGGCACCATGTTGCCTGCATTACGGGCAATGAAGAGATCCCCTGGCTTGGTCTGGGTAATCAGGTTGGGATCTATACGTGAATCGGAGCAGGTTATGAAAAGCACATCCGGCTTCTGGCCTTTTGCAAGAGATTCAAACAGTTCTTTATCAGCCTTGAAATTTTCTTTCTGGAATTTTGCAATTCCTGCGATCAGTTTTTCCATTTGATGCTCCTGAAATCCGGTAAGTATGGTTATGGTAGACACAACACAGACCGGACTATATTGAAAAGATTTGGCAGCAATTCCTTTACTTGTGATAGGAAATTGCTTCCACCATTCTGACATATGTTATACGATTGCCCGATGAAAGAATTGAACTTTTCACTCAAGCAGTTGCGGTATTTTCTGGTTACTGCCAAGCACAAGAGCTTGCGTCAGGCTGCACTGGAACTGGGCATTACCCAACCTTCCCTGAGCATGCAGCTCAAGTTGCTGGAAGAAGCCCTGGGTCTGGACCTGTTTGAACGCAGCAGGGGAGGCGTTACCCTGACGCCAATAGGCAGGGAAATGATCGAGGAGGCCAGGCAGGCTGTCAGTGCTGCTGAATCCATTGTCGAATCTGCTGCGCTGGCTGCCCATGGTCCTTCGGGTACGTTCAGACTTGGCGTAACTCCATCACTCGGACCCTACTCACTTCCCTGGATATTGCCAGCCATTCACCATGCCTATCGTGGAATCAAATTCTTCGTCCGGGAAGCGACAACCACTGATCTGTCCAGGGATCTGAAGACGGGCGTGCATGACCTCATCTTCACCACGCTTCCCCTGGAAGATCCTGCCCTGACTGTAGTGCCGATTTTCAGGGAGCCTATTCTGCTGGTCATGAATGCAGAACACAAGCTGGCCAATCAGGAGAGTATCAGGGCGGAGCAACTGGCCGGTCTCGAAATTCTCACCATCGAGGAGCATCACCTGTTTTTCAAACAGGTTGAGGAGCTATGCAAGAAATTCAATGCGAAATTGCTCAGGGATTTCGAAGGCACGAGTCTGGATGCAATCAGGCAGATGGTTTACATGGAAATGGGAGCCGCATTCATGCCAGCACTTTATATCCGTTCTGAAATTCGCGACAGGAATGAACTGCAGGTACTCAGTGTTGAAGGGGAACAGATTTACCGCGTCCATGCCCTGGCCTGGCGAAACAATTCGCCATTGAGAAATTTCTTCCGTGGCTTGAGCGAGTTTTTCCAGAAAACCGCTGCTGAACATTTCGGGGAAGACGTAGTGCTGCAATAACAGCTCTTTATCCGGTATTTGTGGCCTTGCAATGAAGAAAATGAAATTTGATTCACCATATTTTGCGGCGGTTGATCTCGGATCCAACAGCTTTCACATGATCATTGCGCGCATGAATGATGACCGGCTTGAGGTTATCGATCGCGTCAAGGATATGGTGCAACTTGCCAGGGGAATCAAAAAGGATGGCCATCTGGGCATGGACGCACAGGAAAGGGCTCTCAGTTGTCTTGCAAGGTTTGCAGAGCGATTGAGAGATATCCCCCGTCACCAGATCAGGGCTGTCGGCACCAAAACCCTGCGCAGTGCAGCGGGTGCAAAGCAGTTCATCAAGGCAGCCGAACAGGCACTGGGTGTGCCTATCCAGATCATTTCAGGATACGAAGAAGCCCGTCTCGTATATTCCGGGCTGGCTCATTCAGTTACCAATGATCATACGAGAAGGCTGGTAGTTGACATAGGTGGCGGCAGTACCGAACTGGTAATCGGACAGGATTTTGAAGCGCAGAAACTTGAAAGTCTGAGTATGGGTTGTGTGACCTGTACGGAAAAATTCTTTTCCGGTCCCTCCCGTGTCACAAACAGTACTTTCAGAAAGGCCTATTTGGGTGCCTGTACCAAACTGGAGGAAATCCGCAAACCCTATCTCAAGACAGGATGGGATATTGCATACGGCACCTCTGGCACCATACGCGCCATTGCTGATCTGTTGCAGCAGCGTGATGGCGGGGCCGTGATCACCAGTGGTTCGCTGGACTGGCTTGTCGGAGAGGTTTGCAGCAGCAAGGCGAAATTGGGAGAGCTGCCTTCACTCAGGAAGTCCGTGTTGCCAGCCGGTGTTGCCATCCTCAAAGCGGTATTTGACCAGATGAAACTGGACAAGATGCATGTTGGAGATGCCGCACTGAAGGAAGGTCTGCTTTATGACATTATCGGCCGTTTCAGTGATGATGACGCACGCCAGATTACTGTCAGCAAACTGCTTGCACAGTACAAGGTGGATACGGATCAGGCAGAGCGGGTACAGCAGACTTCGCTTGCACTCTGGAGTCAGATAGAAGGGCCGACACTCCCGGGGGTTTCCAGAACAAAAGTGTTGGGCTGGGCAGCACTGCTTCACGAAATCGGGATGAGTATTTCTCATTCGGGACATCATAATCATGGTTACTACATTATTCGTAACAGCGATCTGGCAGGTTTCGGGCGTTATGAGCAGTACATACTTGCCAATCTTGTAAAAAGCCACCGCAAGGGCCTGTACCAGAAAAAATTCGAGGACATGGATGAGCAGACAATGGCAGCACTCATACCCCTGATGGTCTGTCTGCGGCTGGCTGTGTTGATCAACAGAAGAAGGGAAGACATTGTGGTCAAACCCAAGCTGGGCAGGGAAGGCAGAAAATACCGACTTAAACTCGGTAAGCGCTGGCTGGAAGATCATCCGTTGACTCTCGATGGTCTGGAACAGGAAAAACAGTACTACGATTCTTTCGACATCAGTCTGGCCTGGGAATGAAAATGAGTCCGGGCATGCCTGGAATGTGCAAGCAAGGACAGTATGACAATGTTTCCGGG
>JAURLQ010000037.1 GCA_030831125.1 Gammaproteobacteria bacterium | reverse complement strand
GACACTGGACCAGTGTGCCAGAGAGAAGACAAACAACCAAAAAAGAACGAAAGATGGCGACCCGGACGGGACTCGAACCCGTGACCTCCGCCGTGACAGGGCGGCATTCTAACCAACTGAACTACCAGGCCGTATAAAAACGGTAAGCACTTGGTGGGTGCAGAGGGACTTGAACCCCCGACATTCGCCTTGTAAGGGCGACGCTCTACCAACTGAGCTATACACCCGGAGCGCTAAGGATGCGCATTGTACTGACCCACCAAAAAGAGTCAATTCTTTATGCGACTTTTGCCAATCAAGCACCCTACTTTGTGGTGAACCGGAATGTGCCATCCCAGTCTTCAGGGAGTTCCTCATTTCTCAGATGGGCTATACGCTCAAGATAGACCTTATACAAATGCGTACCTGGCTCTTTTTCCAGCAGTTTCCGGAACTGCCTGTCTGCGGTATCCCAGTTCCTTTCCAGATAGTTCTGGTGGGCAAGGTGGTAGTCATCTACAAGCACCCGCAAATCTTCCGTGGCTTCACTCATCAGGCACAGGGGCTGATAGATCTGGATTGGTTCATCCTTGCCCTTTACCTGCACCTTGTCTATGAGGCGGCACAGAAAGTCATCCTTGATGCCCTTGTAGGTTTCCTCACCAATCAGCAGCTTGACCCCATACTGTTTGGTAATCCCCTCAAGGCGTGAACCGAGGTTCACAGCATCGCCCAACACAGTATAGGAGCGGCGGTAGGTAGAGCCCATGTCGCCCACGTTCATCATGCCGGAATTAATGCCCACGCCAATATTCACTTCCAGCAGCCCCTTGGCCCGGAACTCCGGTTTCAGCGCTTCTGTTGCTTCCAGCATTTTCAGACCCGCCTCCACTGCATGTTTGCGATGGTTGGGATCATCCAGCGGAGCTCCCCAGAAGGCCATGACCATGTCGCCCACATATTTGTCGATGGTGCCGTTGTGATCAAAAATTATGCCTGTAATAGGCGTGAAATAATCGTTGAGCATTTTCTTCAGCTCAACAGCGCTGAGTTTTTCCGAGATGGTGGTAAAGCTGCGGATATCCGAGAACAGCACACTCAATTCCTTCGATTCGCCATCGAAGTTGTAGCTGTCGGGATTGTTCAGCATGGCGTCGATATGCGCGGGAGGCACGTACTGGTCGAACATGCCCTTGATGGCGCGTTTGTTCAGCCCTTCCCTCAAAAAGCCGTAGGTCATGTTCACAATGGTGATCAGCAGGATCAGAAACCAGAATATCACCAGCGAGATATCCAGGTTATAGCGGCTCCACAACTGCGTATTGAGAAAACCCAGGCCCACCATGAAAGTAATACTGGAAAGCGCAAGTAGCGCTGGTCCCAGATGTGGATAGATAAGCGACAGACCTAGGCCGATAACGATCACCGCAACATCCACTACCCCCCTTTCCCAGTCGGGTCGTGAAGGGAAAGGTGTAGCCCTGGCCTCGTTAAGCACATCAAGCACCCCATCCACAGAACTGCGATCAGCGGTTTCACCGTCTATTTCCAGCGTAGGCGACGAGCTGAGGATACCGTTGAGGATGTTTGCATGCACTTCCACACCCGGGTAAACCGACTGCACAGGAGTTGCCCGCAGATCGTACAAACCGGTTGCCGTAGTGCCTACCAGCACCAGCGAATTGAACAGTTGCTCTTTTTCTTCCTCGGTAAGTGTGCCGCGCAACACATCAGATGCCGATATGTAGGGGTAACTGCCCGAAGGTCCTATATAGGGCACCATTACCTGCCCCTGCTCGTCTGTGGGTATGCGGACATTGCCCATGTTGACACCCTGCAGGCGGGCAATGCTGCCTCCTGCCCTGTCGATGAAAGGCGTGAATTCATCCTCGAAATAGAACAGCCTGGCCATGTCCAGCCCCAGAGAGGGATAAAAACGGTTCTGGAATTGCATGATCAGGGGCGAACGCCGGATGATGCCATCGATATCGGGCTGTGTATCAAAAAAACCGCCACCGGTTGCTGCGTTCTGCAGCACATCCACATTGCCTTCGAAACCCTGCTGGTTGATGAGCCCTATTTCTTCCATTTCTGTCTGGCTGATGGCAAAAATCGGTTCAGGCAGCACGCCCTTGCGGGTGCCGGCATCTGCCCTGAATGAAAAGCCCAGCACTACGTCGGTTGATCCCATGCTTTCTGCAAAATAGCGGTCGCCATCGAGCAGCTCGCGGTAATGTTCCAGCTGGGGCAGCAGATCACCGGTGGTGGCAATGTAATCAGGATTCAGTTCAACCCGGCTCTCGAGTTCGCGCACCAGATTGCGCTCATACTCGGGAAAGAACACGTCGAAGCCAATAACAAGCACACCGTATTCGCTGAGTCTATTGACCAGCTCGCCAATCTTGAAGCGGGACCAGGGCCACTGCCCTTCCTGGTCAATGCTTTTCTGGTCGTAGTCGATAATGACTATGTTGTGTTCATTGCCCCGCAGTGTACCGCTGACCATATTGAAGCGCTGGTCGTATACCACGTTGTCCAGCCTGTACATGAGGTCACGCATAAGGCGAGGGGGAGACACAAGCATCAGATGCACAAGGAAGGTAGTAAGCAAACCCAGATAAACAGGCAGGCGTACACCGCGAAGCAATGAATGCCGGGTTTTTTGCCAGAGTTTGTCGAGGTAATGAAAAACCTTCATGCCCGCCATATGCCTTGTACAGTCCAGGCATTATATGCAGTTAACGAAGTTGTTAATAACCCCGCCGGTGAGACAATAAACAATATTTCCGGTAACATCGCGGCCCTTTTTACATATTCAGCCCCGGATCGATGGAAATTTACAAGGAATTCAGCTTTGAAGCCGCCCATCTGCTACCCAATGTTCCGAAGGGACACAAGTGTGGCCGTTTGCATGGGCATTCGTTTCGCGTGCAGGTTTATGTGAGCGGTCCATTGCATCCCGAGCTTGGCTGGGTGATGGATTTTGCCGATCTCAAGGCAGTGGTCAAACCCGTTATTGCCAGGCTGGACCATTATTACCTGAATGATATTGAAGGGCTGGAAAATCCCACCAGTGAAGTAATAGCGCGCTGGCTTTGGGAACAGCTTGCTCCGGTCTTACCGCAGTTGAGCAAGGTTGCAGTGCTGGAAACCTGCACGAGCGGATGTGTTTATTCCGGGAGTGAGTAAGCCGGAAAGATCGCCGGGCGCACTGACGCACGCCCCTACGATTCTTTCTGGTTGCGTTGAATCCGGATTGTTGTAATGGGCGCACTGATGCACGCCCCTACGATTCTTTCTGGTTGCGGTGAATCCGGATCGTTGCAATGGGCGCACTGACGCACGCCCCGGCGAATCTTTCAGGATTCTGTGTATCCTGATGGTTCTGATGGCAACTGCCAATTGATGGCATGCTGCCCGTGTTTCTGTAGCCATTCGTTGGCACGACTAAAATGACCATTGCCCAGAAATCCGCGGTGGGCAGACAAGGGTGAAGGATGTGCAGACTCCAGCACCAGATGTCTGCTGCGGCTGATGAACTGCCCTTTTTTCTGGGCATAACTGCCCCACAGCATGAACACCAGTCCTTCCTTCTGCTCATTCAGTATCCTGACTATGGTGTCGGTAAACCTTTCCCAGCCCTTGCCCTGATGGGCAGCGGCCTTGCCACGCTCAACCGTGAGTACGGCATTGAGCAGCAATACTCCCTGCTCTGCCCACGACTGCAAATAACCATGTGCAGGTGCTACAAAGCCGGTATCGCGATGCAGTTCCTTGTAGATATTCAGCAATGAAGGCGGTGGCGGCACACCGGGCAAGACAGAAAAGCACAAGCCATGTGCCTGTCCGGGGTTGTGATAGGGATCCTGACCCAGAATGACCACCCTGACCCTGTCCAGAGGAGTGGAATCGAGCGCATTGAATATCAGTTTGCCCGGCGGATAGATCTGCCTTCCTGCGGTTTTCTGCTCCTGCAGAAAATCACGCAGTTTTATCATGTATTCCTGTTCAAATTCCTGCCCGAGCACCCTGAGCCATGAAGGCTCGAGCTTTACCTGTCGTCCTCTGCCAGCATTCATGCCTGATCAGTCGTGATGGGGCCGCATGTGCGGAAACAGCAATACATCGCGAATGGATGGTGAGTTTGTAAGCAGCATGACCAGACGGTCTATACCTATGCCCTCGCCGGCTGTAGGGGGCATGCCGTATTCAAGCGCGCAGATATAGTCGGCATCAAAATGCATCGCTTCCATGTCGCCGGCATCCTTGGCAGCCACCTGTGCCTGGAAACGTTCTGCCTGATCCTCGGCATCGTTCAGCTCAGAAAAACCATTGGCAATTTCCCTGCCCCCGATAATCAGCTCGAAGCGATCGGTGATTTCAGGATTATTGTCGTTGCGACGTGCCAGCGGTGAAACCTCTGTAGGATATTCAGTGACAAAAGTCGGTTGCAGCAACTCATGCTCCACTTTGGCCTCGAAAATTTCCATCTGCAACCGGCCCTTGCCCCAGTCGGCCTTCGGTTCGATATCACAAGCCTTCACCAAAGTCCGAAGGCTGTCGATATCGTTCAGAGATTCCAGCGTGGCACCGGGCACATGTTCAACGATTGCATTCGTTACAGACAGGCGCTTGAAGGGTTTGCCAAAATCCAGAGTCAACTCGCCATAAGTCAGTTCAGTAGTGCCCAGCACTTCCTGCGTAACACTGCGCAGCATTGCTTCGGTCAGGTCCATCAGTTCCGTGTAATCTGCATAGGCCTGATAGAACTCCAGCATCGTGAACTCGGGGTTGTGTCGCGTGGAAAGCCCTTCATTGCGGAAGTTGCGGTTGATTTCATAGACCCTTTCAAAGCCACCAACAACCAGGCGCTTGAGAAAAAGTTCCGGAGCTATACGCAGGTACATGTCCATGTCGAGCGCATTGTGAT